>JBKJOD010000148.1:0-13002 GCA_046593245.1 Phycisphaerales bacterium | reverse complement strand
TGGGATCGGGAGCAGTCGGGCGTTGGTGATCGACTGGAAGATGCTGTGCAGAAGCACCGGCGCGTGGTGCGGATCGAGTTTGCCCCCGTGGGCACTGAGCCGGGGAGCGCGGAGATTCGGGATCTGCGCACCGAGCAGCGCGCCATCGACGCCCGCGTGGCGGTCACGATGTATCGCCTGCATCAACCCGGTTGGCGGCTAAACCCGCAGGGTGTTCTGGATAGCTCGTACACCCGAGACCCGCAACTGGATGAGCGCGGCATGGGCCAGTACAGCGTTGCCATTCGGCAGGATGATGAGCTGGCGCGACGGATCGTGGAGCGCATCGGTGAGCGGTTGATGCGACTGTCTGCGGCGCATTGAAGAGACAGATTACTTCCCGCTCTCGTCCTTGCGTCCTGCATCAAACTTCGGAATCACCGGTGCTGCCTTTGGCTTCTCGACGATCTTCTGCTTGTTGGAGATCAGGTCGATGTCATACACCAGCGTCGCGCCGGGGGGAATCACGAACTCTCCTTTTTTGTCCTTCACGCCCTTCTCGCCGAAGCCGCGGGCGGGCGGAACGATGATGCGGCGCGTCGCGCCGGGTGCCATGCCGATGATGCCGTCCGCCATGCCCAAAACAATCTCGTCGAGTTGATACGTTTCCGGCGCGCCATCTTCCCAGGTGGACTGAATCTTCTTCCAACCATCCTGCACTCGCAGCACAAAGTGCATGGTGACAACCGCCTTGGGCAGCGTCGGGAACCCTTCGCCCTTCTTGATGTCCTGCACGATGACGCTCGTTGGTGTGGTGAACTCGACCAGCGGCTTGATGTCTTTGGGAAGTTCATCATGCGGGATCGGCTTGGGCTTGGGTGCTTCGGGAGTGGTTGGCTCGCTCGGCTTGTTTGCTTCGATCTCGCCGGGCTTGGCGGGCACGAGTGTCGCGGGCGGATCGGAGGAGAGCGGCTCGGTGGCTGGCGGGTCTTTGGCAGAAGTTGCAGGTGCGGTGGGCTTGGGTGTTTCTGCTGCCGCGGGCTGCTTGGGTGGAGCCGGAGTACCAGCGGGCTGCTTTGCGGCGGGCGATTTGGCTGGCGCGGGTGTTGCGGGCGCGTTCTGCTCGCGCGACTTCTCGCACCCATACGCGAGCAGGCAAGTGAACGCCGCCAGCGCGATCGCGTTGCCGAGGTAGCGGAGCGACTTCGGTGAGCCGAATGAGTTGTTTCGAGGTGTGCTGGATGTGGGTGTCATGGACGGTCGTTCTCCGGATACTTGTGTACGGGCCGCGCGGCGGCGTGTTCGGGTGTGTCTGTGTGGAAGTGTCGCTTGAAAGGCATGTGCCGCGCGTGCGTCCTATAGATCGGCCGATTGCGGACATTGGATGGGCATTCCTGCCCACCGGTGGCGGATTTCCTAATCTGTGTGGGTGACTTCCCTAAACTGGTCGCGTGGCCGCACACACAGGAACAACACGATCGGACGCACTCGCGGCCGTTTTCCGCCCGCGCGTATCCATATCCATGGGCGATCCGGGCGGGATCGGCGCCGAGATCATCTGTAAAGCACTCGCGGAACCCGGGCTGCGGGCCGCCGCGAGTTATCGGATCCACGGCTCGGCGGCGGCGATGCTGGCCGCGGCCCGCGCGGCGGGGATTACGCCGTTCTGGAGCGTGGAAGGTGAAGGAGACTTGGGGCGAACCGATGGCGTGCATGTGGTACTGATCGATGCGCACGCGAAGCATGATGCCACGCTCGCGCCACCTCAGCCCTCCGCCCGCGCCGGGGAGTTGAGTTTTCTCTGGGTGGAAGACGCGATCCGCGATGCACAGCGGCCGGTGAGTGATGCCGCGCATGCCGACGCGATCGTCACCGCGCCTATATCCAAGACGAGTTGGAACATGGCAGGACACACCAAGTGGCCGGGGCACACCGAACTGCTGGCGGAGCGATTCAACGCGCCCCGCAGCGGAATGCTCTTCGTCGGCCCGCACCTGCGTGTCATGCTCGCAACGATTCATGTGCCGCTGATGCGAGTGGGGGGGATGCTGACCACCGAGCGCGTGCTGGAGGCGATCGAGCTCGCGCATGAAGGAACATTGGTGAGCCGGGGCGTCCCGCCCCGAGCAACTTCCCAAGCACCGATAGCACCCCGCCCCCCCCGCATCGCCGTCTGCGGGCTCAATCCCCACGCCGGCGAGGGCGGCATTCTCGGCAGTGAAGATGATCGCATCATTGCCCCCGCCGTGGCACAAGCACGTTCGATGGGCATCGACGCCCACGGCCCGCTTCCGGGCGACACGGTCTTCAGCGCGGCCGCCGCGCCGCCGGTGGGGAAGGGGCTGTACGACTGCGTGGTCGCGATGTATCACGATCAAGGATTGATCCCCGTGAAGCTGGTCGATCGCGAAGAGACGGTGAACGTGACGGTCGGGCTTCCGACGATCCGCACCAGCCCGGCCCACGGCACGGCGTTTGATATCGCGGGAAAGAACGTGGCGAGCGCGGCGTCGATGCGGGCGGCGATTAAGCTTGCGATTCGGATGGCTATATCGAAGCATCGCGCGGGGGAGCCCGAAGGGCTCACATGAAGTAGCCGAGGGCAGAGCAAAGTTCGCCGCAGGCGGACAAACGCCGCCCTCGGAATGGGAGGAAGTGAGATTCGCGAGCCCGAAGGGCTCGAACACGCGCAGATATTGTGCAAGCCCTTCGGGCTCGGCGATTTCTTCCATTGTGCGCGTTCCGTGGGCGGCGCTGGATCGCCTGTGGCGATCGGCGCTCTGCCCACGGCTACTTCATGTCAGCCCGTTGGGCTGAAGACACGTTTGCGGCACCTCTTGCAGAAGATTGTGCCCGTGAGTGAAGTTCGTGCGTGTAATCGAAGATCGTGTGTGCGTGCGAAGTTCGTGTCTACGAGGTCTGCAATCCCCGCCGCGCACGCTCTACCCTTCCGCCCCTCGCATGTCCGAATCCGTTACTCCAACCCCCGCTCTGGATGCGCAGCGTTCCCCGCTTGTGGAGTTGCTTTCCATCGCCGCGCCCGTCGTGGCGACGATGACCTCGTACACGGCGATGCAGTTCGTGGACAAGCTGATGGTCTCGCGGATCGGTCCCGAGCCGGTCTATGTCGGTGCGCAGGGAAACGGCGGGTTTCTCTCGTGGATTGCCATCTCGGTGGCGATGGGCACGCTGACGATCATCAACACTTTTGTGTCCCAGCACCTCGGGGCCAAGAGCCCGGAAAAAAGCCCGGCGTATTGCTGGGCCGGGTGCTGGGCGGGGCTGGCGTACTGGCTGCTGGTGCTGATCCCGTTCGGACTGGCGCTACCGACGATCTTCTCGTGGTCGCGGACGGGGGAGACGGACGCCGCCGCGCTCGCCACGATGGTGTGGCGTGATCGCATGGCCGCGGAGTATGCGCAGGTGCTGCTGTATGGTGCGATCGTCACGCTGGTGGCTAGAAGCGTGCAAAACTTCTTCTACGGGATGCACAAGCCGGGCGTGATCCTCATCGCGTCCGTGCTCGGCAACATCGTCAACCTGGTGCTGAACACCGTATTTGTGTTCGGGCCAAAGGCCCCGGCGAGCACAGGCATCGGGATGATCGACGGTTGGTTCGGGCTCTGCGCCGAACTCTCGAACTCTCTCGGGGTGCCCGCGATGGGCGTGAAGGGCTCGGCCATTGCCACGCTCTTTGGCACGAGCGTCGAGGCCGCCATTCCGATGGCGGTCTTTCTGTCGCCGAAGTTCAATCGTCTGTACAACACCCGCGCATCGTGGCGGCCGGACTTCGCCAAGATCCGCGAACTTATCCGAGTGGGCTGGCCCGCGGGCGCGATGCTCGGCAACGAGATGGTCTGCTGGGGCATGTTCATGGTTTTTCAGGTCGGCCACTTTGGCACCAGCCATTCCACCGCCGGATGGATCACCCATCAGTGGATGGCGATCTCGTTCATGCCCTCCTACGGAATCTCGGTTGCTATCACAAGTTCTGTCGGCAAGTGCCTGGGCATGGGGCGCCCCGATCTGGCGGAGCAGCGGGCGTGGCTTGGGCTGCGGCTGGCGGTGGCGTGGATGAGCTTCTGCGCCGTCGTCTTCTTCGTCTTCCGGAATCAGTTGATCGCACTGTTCATCGAGTCCAGCACGCCCGAGCCGGAAGCGAAGCGGATCATGACCATCGGTGCCGGATTTCTGATTGCCACCGCCGCGTTCCAGTTCTTTGACGGCTTCGCCATGTCGATTTCCGGCGCGCTCCGCGGCGCGGGAGACACCAAGTGGCCGGGCATCTTCACGCTCATCCTCTCGTGGACGATCATCGTCGGGGGCGGCTGGGCGTTCGTGCTGCTGGCCCCGGGACTGAGTTCGCTCGGCCCGTGGATCGCCGCGGCGGTCTACATCGTGCTGCTGTCTGGGGCGATGCTGCTCCGCTTCACGCACGGACCATGGCGGGGGATGAGCGTTCTGGAAGGCGCGACCAAGGTCTGAGAGCTGTCGAAAACCAGCATGTCCGGCCCCTCATATACTTGGTGCATGAAGATTCCCGTCGAACAGTTTCACCGGGATATGGCCAAGATTCTCGATCAGGTGGTTTCCGGTGAGGAGATGATCCTGATGCGCGATGGGTTGCCGATTGCGCGGCTCACCGCCCTGGATCAAGTCGCTCACCCCCACAACGACGCAAATCCGACACCCAAGCCGCAGCGTCGTTTGGGATGGGGCAAGGACATGATCAAGTCGATATCGCCGGACTTTGACGCTCCGCTCGAAGAGTTTCGGGAGTACACGGAGTGAGAGTGCTCGTAGACACGCATGTGCTCCCGTGGATATCGCGGGAGGCAAAGGAACTTTCGCAGCGTGCGCGAGCAGTGACGACCGATCCTTCAAGCAAGATATTGCTCAGCGTAGCATCTGCTTGGGAAGTGGCGATCAAGCACGGCAACGGGAGAATTGAACTCCATGTTCCGTATCGCGCCTTCATAGACGAAGCGATCGGTATCGGGAGCATGGAGTTGCTGCCCATTTCCATGGACCACTTGGAGCGGGTCGGCACACTTCCCTTGCACCACCGCGACCCCTTCGACCGCTCCTCGTCGCGCAGGCCCTCGTCGAGGGGATTCCCATCGTGAGCGCCGATTTCGCCCTCGACGCGTACGGGGTCGAACGCACCTGGTGGGGTCAACCCCTGCCCGTGTTCACTTGGCGGGATCAACTCGCCATCCGCCCGGTTCCCGTTCGGTCTCCTAACCCTTCGCCTCCCCCTTCTTCCGGTGCCCCCTCTCTCGCCCATTTCCCGCCTATCCTTCCTCCCTTTATCCACACGAATCACACGGAGAACGCGATGAGCAGCGCTCTGGACATGGTCATCGGCGCGGGCGAAACCCAGCGCAACGCAAAGCAGGCCTCTGAGCACGCCCGTCGGGGCGAGGAGCTCTACAACCACGGCGACAAGGCCGGGGCTGTGGCCGAGTATCGCAAGGCCGCCGCGGCCGACCCGAACAGCTCGCAGGTCTTCTTCCGCCTCGGCTACCTCCTCGACCTGATCGGCGAGGAAGACGAAGCCATCACCATGTACGAGCGGGCCTGCGAGAATCCGCCGGCACCGATCAACGCGCTGATCAATCTCTCGGTCCTTCTGGAAGACCGCGGCGACATCCATCGCGCCGAGCGGGCCCTCAAGCAGATCCTTGAGACCAACCCCAACCACCCCCGCGCCAAGCTGTACATGAAGGACATTCTGGCGTCCAAGGACATGCACGTCGACGACGAGCAGGACAAGGACCGCCTCAAGCGCAACGCCATTCTCGACGTGCCCGTCACGGACTTCGAGCTCTCCGTCCGCGCCCGCACCTGCCTGAAGAAGATGAACATTCGCTCCCTCGGCGATCTGCTCCGCACCACGGAGGCCGAACTGCTGGCGTACAAGAACTTCGGCGAGAGCTCGCTGGTCGAGATCAAGCAGATGCTCGCCAGCAAGGGCATGCGTCTGGGCCAGGGCGTGGAGGATGCGCACCGCGCCGCCCGCCGCCGCCTCATGGATCAGCTCAAGGGTTCCGGCAACGAGGCCGTGCTGGCCAAGAGCGTCGCGGACCTGTCGCTCTCCGTTCGCGCCCGCAAGGCGCTGCAACTGCTGAATATCCAGTCTCTCGGCGATCTCGTGGCCCACACCGAGGCCGAGCTCATGGGCGTCAAGAACTTCGGCGCGACCTCGCTCACCGAAGTGAAGGACAAGCTCGTTGAGTACGGCCTCTCGCTCCGTGAACTCGACGCCTGATCTGTTTGGGCATCACCCTGATTTACAAAGCACCGGACCCGCGTCCGGTGTTTTTTCTTGTACGTGGTTCATTCTGGCGCGGGCTTGCCTTCCGCCTCGTTCACCACGCCCTGGTCGCGCTCCCCACTCTTGTGGAAACTCAGCCGCGCCTGCACGTACTTTTCCGGCGAGATGCGAAGGTCCGGCTCCTCGCCCTTCGCGTGCGTCTCGTGCAGATGCTTGAGGAACGGCACGCACCACTGGCACCCCGTCCCCGCGCCCAGACACTCGCTGATGAGCGACGCCACCGGCGGGTTCTCGCGCTTCAGATACGACCGCACCTTTCGCAGCGAGACGTGGAAGCACAGGCAGACATCGTCATCCGGGTCCATGCATGATTGTTGGCGCGTGGCTTGGGCCTACCGGCCCATGTTCGGGCCGCCGCGGCCGCGACATGGGCCACTAGGCCCATGCCACTTCAGCCAAACCGCCGCCACGGAAACCCTTCCGGAATCACATCCTCCCGCCCGTTCAGAAACCCGACCAGAAACTCGAGCCCATCCACCAGCCGCGGCCCCGGCCGGTTGAACATCTGGTTCCCATCCACCACCGCCGCCCGCCCATTCTTCACCGCCGGCAATCCGCCCCACCACGCCTGCCCCGCGATCATCTTCGTTTCCTTCCAGGCCTGCTCAAGCGTCAACCCACACGGACAGACCACTATGAACTCGGGCTTGGACGCCACCAGTGCCTCCACCCCAATGCGGATGCTCTTTCCCGCCCGGCGCAGGGTCTGCCCGATCGGCCCCGCCGCGGCTCCGGCACCCGCCACCGGCACGCTTGGGTTCAGCGGGTGTGCCCCGCCCGCTCGCTCCACCATCTGCGGCGTCCAATGCCCGCCCACAAACAGGGGGTCCGTCCATTCAAGAAACGCCACGCTCGGGGCATCCGCATACGGGTTGACATACTCCTCCGCCCGGTATGCCCGCTCCCGGAGCGCGACCGTCACGTCCATCGCCCGCCGCTCCAGCCCGATCGCGCGGCCAACGACATCCACATCGTCCAGCACTCCCTCAAAGGTCTGCGGGTTCAGCGAGATGATCGCAGGTGGCCGCGTCATTCCGGCCACGACGGAACGAACGGTGTTCAGGTCGATTGAGCAAACCTCGCACAGGTCCTGGGTCACGATCACATCCGGCCGGAGCGATTCCAGCAGCGCGGTGTCCAGTGTGTACAGCGATTGGCCGGTGGCCAGTTGTTCCCGGACCGCCGCGTCCACGCCGGCGGAGGTGGTAAATACGGTTTTCGACGCCGTGAGCACCGGCACGGCGTGCAGCGCGGCCGTGTCAGGCCAGTCGCACTCATGGCTGCGGCCCACCAGCTGCACGTTTCCGTGATCGGTCAGCCCCTCCGGCCCGGTCAGGGCCAGCACGATCTCCGTCGCGGAAGGAAGCAGCGAGACCACACGCATGACGGATCGTACCGCGGAGATGCACATCCTCCTGCAACCTCGTGCAACACGCTGCATCCCGGGGCGTGTGGCGCGGTAAGCCCTCCTGTCCGCGATGGTGCGGCTCGCAAAGCCCCATTTGGTCGCGGCCTCCGGATGCGACCGTCGCATGACGACCTCCGGATGAGGGCAGCAGGACGGGGCTTGGGTCCAGCCATCGACTGGGGAAATCTCCCCGCGCACGCACGCGCTGGGCGATGTACCCTTGTCGCTCGGCATTGCGGCCCCGCTCCGCCATGCCACCCTCAACCGCCCCGGCTGGCCCGATCGCTTGGGCATGTCCCGTGTCGTACGAGGTCGGATGTGCATCGTTTCGATCTGGAGGATTCGCCATTTTCCGCTCAACACCAACTCAGAACATCCGCCCGGATCGCCGCGTTTGCGGAACACCGGCTGCGCTTCTCTCCCGCTGCGGCCTGTCCGGCATGATCGCCTGTGCCGCGCTCGCATTGGGCGCGCCGGTCGCCCTCGCGCAGGACAAGCCCGCGCCCGCTCCCAGCAAGGACCCGCCGACCAACGACACCCAGGAACTGCTCAAACGCATCCGCGCCGAGGCGGAAAAGCAGGGGCTTCGCGTGGACCAGCCGCAGGCGACACCGGCTCCGGCCCCGACTCCTGCTCCCGCGCCGGCTGCGGTGAAGGCACCCACTCCGGCCGCTCCCGTGGTGCAGCCCGGCTCCGGTGCGCCAACAACCATCAAGCCGCCGGCAGCAACCGTGAAGACACCCCAGCCGGTGCCGAACAAGGTCGCCGCTCCGGTGCCGCAGCCCCCGCTCACCCCGGGAGCGCGTCCGCCCGCGATCACGCCGAACCCGAACGCACCGGTGGGCACCGCCCCGCTCGGCGGCTCGGCGACCGAGAATCCCGAAGACTTCCTGATCAACTTCACTGATTACGTGGATCTCACGGTACTGGTGGACTGGCTCCGCACCGAGCTTGGCCTGCAGGTCATCTTCATGGATGGGCAACTCAAGGGGCAGACGGTGTATCTCAGTGCGCCCATCACGATCAAACGCAAGGACGCGATCGGATTCGTGACCATGCTGCTCGAGCAGCGACAGTACACCCTGCGCCAGGACTCAACGGGCATCTTCATCGTCGAGCCCAAGCAGGAAATCTCGATGACCTCCACGCAGGCATCGCTGCCCTTCGGCACCACGCGGATTATCCACACTCCCAACATTAAGCCCTCCTCACTGCAGAACAGCATCACCGCGATGGTCACGGCCGGGCGTGCCGGGCAGCCCGGCGTGCAACCGGTATACATGGATGATCTGGGCATCATCATCATGACCGAATCGCCCCGAGTGTTGGGTCTGGTGGAGGACTTCGTCAAGACGCTCGTCACCGAGCGGGCGTCGATGAAGTTTTATCGCTTTGAACTGCTCAACATCTCCGCCGCCGCGGCCCGCGATCGCGTGCTCGAGTTGCTCGGCCAGCAGACGCAGCGCACCGGTGGCGCAGCGCCGCAAGGCAACCCCGTGCTCGGCGGTGGCGGCGCGGCCATCGGCCCGGGTGGCTCGATCACCAACCTTTCCGAGCGGCTCACGATTGATCCCACCTCCAACGCCCTCTTCCTGCGCGGACGAGATGAAGAGAAGTCGCTGCTCACCGACATGCTCGCCGTGGTGGACCTGCCCAACGGCATGGACAGCCGCTGGTATCCGGTCGGCAACAAGGCCGCCATCGCCGTTGCGACCCAGGGCAAGCAGGAGCAACTCGGCACGCTCACCGAGTTCAACTATGAGAGCGCGGGACGCTCCGGCTCCTCCGGCGGCGCGGCCGGCGGCAATCGTCTGGGACTCGGTGGCGGCGCGAATGCCGGCGTTGGCGGCAACACCGACAACGCCGGTGCGGGTGCTGGCTTCGTTCTCTATCCCGACGCTGGAGGATTCATCTACCGCGGCACCGCGGCGCAACACGCCCGCGTTTCCGTGCTTGTGGAAGCACTCAAGGTCATCTCCATCGACGAGTACCCGACCTACGAGTTCTACAAGCTGCGTCACGGCAAGGCCGAGGATGTCGCGCAGATCATCCAGAATCTGCTCTCCAACTCCGGCGGCACCGGCAACACCAGGGGCGGCCTGCTCGGAAGCGATCTGGGGGGTCGCAGCAGCGGCTCCACGAATCGTCGCAACCCCGCCGCCGCGGCGGGCACTCGCGCCGGGGCCAACCCCGCGCGCCCCGCTGGCGATGCCGGCTCTTCCGGCAGCTCGGGTGGCTTGGGCGAGATCGACGGCGCGGATGTCTTCGTCCTCGCCGATGAGCCCAACAACCAGGTGCTGGTGAAGGCACCCGCCAAGCTTCAGCCGCAGTTCCGCAATCTCATCGGCAAGATCGACCTCCGCCGCTCGCAGGTGTATATCGACTGCAAGATCATCACCGTCAGCGAGTCCGACAGTTTCCGGCTGGCGATCGAGGCCCAGCAGATCATCGGGCAGTTCGCGTTCAATACGAACTTCGGCCTCGGTTCGCTGACAACATCCTCGGGCGGCACTACGCCGACGACTTCTGGCGGAATCCAGAGTCGCAAAAACGTTGCCACCGGCCTGGGCGGCCTGACCTCCGCGCTCATCCGCAGCAAGGATGTTCCGCTGGTCATCAACGCCCTCGCATCGGATATCAACTCCCGCATCGTCGCCACGCCGCAGTTGCTCGTGGATGACAACGAAGAGGCGGAAATCTCCTCGCTGGATCAGCAGCCCACCGGCACCACCAGCCAAAGCTCCTCGGCCGGTTCCACCGTCACGGGTTTCCAGGATTATCAGAGCGCAGGTCCGCGCCTCACCGTCAAGCCGCAGATCTCCGAGGGTGGGTACCTGCGGCTGGAATACGACATCGAGCTCTCCGCCTTCCAGGGCTCCGGCTCGGGCAATCTGCCGCCACCGAAGATCGAGAACAAGATCAAATCCAAGGTCATGGTCCCGACCGATGCCACCATCGTCGTTGGCGGCCTGACCTTCCAGCAGACCGGCACCACCGTCGTCAAGGTTCCGCTGCTTGGAGACATCCCGCTGCTCGGCCATCTCTTCCGCGACACCAGCGAAACCAACCGGCTCAGCACGCTCTACGTCTTCATCACCCCGAAGATCATGCGCGACGCGACCTTCGCCGATCTGCGCCTGCTCACCCGTGCTCCGCTCGCCGACAGCGGCCTCCCCGCTGAATATCCCGCGCCCAAGCCCGAGTCCATCCCCGTTGTGGACAGTGCTCGCTATCTGCAAGAGGAGGAACTCCGCAAGGAGCGCGAGGCACACAAGGAAAAGCCCGAACTCTCGCCCGCCAAGGGCACGCCGGTTCGTAAGGAGCCCCCTGTGCGCGATGAGCCGCAATAGTTGATGGTTGCCGCCGGTGTCGTACGTGTTCTCCCGCCTCGAATCTGATCCGCACTCATGGCCAAAAGTCCCGACATCGTCCGCACCGGCAAGAACGGCACCCCGCAGCGCGTGGATGCGAACGCGCCCTCCGACTGGGCCGCCATCGCCACGCAGTTTGCCGGCAGCAGCGGCCCGGCTGGCCCGGTCGGTCTTGAACTCAAGCCCGAGCAGCTCCGCAGCTTCTCTCAGCTCCCGGGCTCGGATGATGAGCCGTGGGATGTGCTGCTCTCCATGCTCGCCCTCGACGAGCACACCGCGCTGGAAAAGCTCGCCAAGCGCACGGGGCTTCCGCTGGAGATCGAGCCGCGTTTCAACGAATCCGCGACCCGCTTCTACGAAGTGGTCCCGCCCAACATGGCCCGTGAGCGACTGGTCGCGGGGCTGACCTCTGACGGCCACGTCATGGTCTGCGCCACGGCGCAGCCCATGCAGCCCGCCGTCTTCAGCATCCTCGAAGACAAGCTCGGCATGCCGGTGCGGCTGGTGCTCGCGCCGCGCGGCGCGGTCGTCAATCTCATCAACCGTGGCTACGAGCAGAAGCAGGACCTTGTCACCGAGATCGTCGAGGAGATGCCCCTTGACGCGGCCGCCATCGAGTCCGCCGCGGGCTCCATCCGCAACTCCACCGACCTGCTCCAACTCGCCCGCCAGACGCCCGTCATCCGGCTGGTGAACATGATTCTGTTCGAGGCCCTCCGCCGCCGCGCCTCGGATATCCACGTCCACCCGATGGAGTCCAAGCTCGTCATTCGCCTGCGCATCGACGGCATGCTCGTGGACGCCTTCCAGCCCCCGCTCTCGCTCGCCCCCGCGATCAGTTCGCGTCTGAAGGTGATGACGGAACTGGACATCGCCAACCGCCATTCGCCGCAGGACGGCCACACCACCGTGCGCGTTGGCAACCGCAAGATCGATATTCGTCTTTCGGTGATCCCGACGGTGTACGGCGAGCGCGTCGTGCTTCGTTTGCTCGACCAGTCGCAGACGCGGCTCTCGCTGGATGAAGTCGGCATGACCAAGGCGATGCAGGGCCAGTTCCTTGAGCTGGTCACCAAGAACACCGGCATGATTCTGGTGACTGGTCCCACCGGCTCGGGTAAAACAACCACGCTGTACGGCGGCCTGGGAAAGATTGATCGCCTCAGCCGCAACGTCATGACCATCGAAGATCCCGTCGAGTATCACCTCGAGGGCATCAGCCAAACCCAGGTGAACGTCAAACGCGGCGTGACCTTCGCCGCGGGCCTCCGCGCCTTGCTGCGTCAGGACCCGGACGTGATCCTCGTCGGCGAAATCCGCGACAAGGAAACCGGCCAGCTCGCCGTGCAGGCCTCGCTCACCGGCCACTTGGTGCTCGCCACGCTGCACACCAATGACGCCCCGACCGCGATCGCGCGACTCGTGGATATCGGTATCGAGCCGTATCTGATTACCTCAACCCTGCTGGGCGCAATGGCGCAGCGCCTGCTCCGCCGCACCTGCCAGACCTGTCACGGCACCGGGCTGGGCAGCGCGACGGGCTTCTACTCCGGCAAGTGCGAGAAGTGCTATGGAGCGCGGTACTACGGCCGGATCGCCGTGTACGAGATCATGCGCATGACCGACGAGCTGCGCAAACTCACCGCCCGTAACACCGACTCGGTCACCATCGCCGAAACCGCGCGGCTGCACGGCATGCGCACCATGTCCGACGACGCGATGGACAAGGTCAAGCTGGGCCTCACCGACGAAGCCGAGATACAGCGCGTCCTGTACTGAGTGGCATCGGCTTTCCAGCCGATGTCTCGGGCGCTTCGCCCGAGGTCTTCTGTCAGTTGGGGCGATGGCGATACTCCGGCAACTCAAACCGCGCCACCAGCGCCGTCGGAATCGGCGGATACACCATC
>JBKJOD010000281.1:0-6839 GCA_046593245.1 Phycisphaerales bacterium | reverse complement strand
ATGCTCGCCGTCGAAGGGCGCGACATGCTCGGCACGCCCGAGGCCGCATCGACGCCGGAGAATCGCGCGGGGCTAACCATTCCCTCCCTGATCGCAGGCGATGTGCGGCTGATTCTCGGCACGATCTTCACCGCGCCGGGCGACCCGGGGCCGGAGGGATACCCGGTCGGTGATGCGGAGCGTGCCCACATTGTCGGGCGGGCACAGCTTGAGGCGTATCTCACCTGGCGCGACACGGGGCTGATGCAGATTGATCGCTTCGCGCCGCTGCGAGCCATGCGCGGCCTCTCCGAAATCCGCGGCGGCATGGGCGTGGCGAATGAGGCACCGCTGGGTGTTGCCACCAAGCTCGCCCGGCTGCCAAAGTCGCCGCCGATCCACGTTGGCATCCTGATGGAGAACGCCGACCCGATCCGCTCGCCGCAGGAGGTGGGTTGGTGGAAGGAGCGCGGGCTGGTGGCAGTGGGGCTCTGCTGGGCGACGCCCTCGCGATATGCGACGGGAAATCGTGCCGCGCCTGGGGATGGCGGGTTGACGCCGATCGGGCGGGAACTGGTGCGCGAACTTGACCGCTTCGGCATCGTGCATGATGCGAGCCATCTCTCGGATGCGTCATTCGCGGACCTGTGCGAAGCGACTCCGAAGATGATCGTGGCCTCGCACTCCAACTGCCGCGCCATCAGCGACCCCACCGGCGCGAATCAGCGGCATCTGACGGATGCGCAGATTCGTGAGATTGTGCGGCGCAATGGGGTTGTCGGCATCAACCTGTTCTCCATGTTCCTGCGGGCCAACTGCACGCGTGGCGATCGGGTGAGCATCGACGAAGTGATCGCGCATGTGGAGCGTGTCTGCGAGATCGCTGGCGATCGCATGCATGTCGGGCTTGGCTCGGACATGGACGGCGGATTCTCGGCGGATTTGATGCCGCAGGGGATCAACTCGCCGAGTGGCTACACGTTAATAGCCAATGCGCTGAGCTCGCGGAACTGGAGCGACGGCGAGATCCTCGCTTTCACCGCGGGAAACTGGATGCGAGTATTCGGCTGATCGAACCGCCGTTGCTCAAGGCGTCGTCGCGATCTTCGCCATCTCCGCGTTCATGCGGCAGACGGTGCACCAACTGGTGGGGTCTTCGATGTCGATCGTCGCAAGCAGCCGTGCTCGCCCATGCTCATCCACAGGCGCCTCGGCTTTCTTCTTCGCTTTCGCGGGCGTCTTGGGTTCCAGGGAGCGAAGTCCCAAATATCGCTGGCGATAGCGATCCGCAAAGTCCTGATAGTTCCCTTGCTGCGGGCCGCTCTGCGTGTACGCATATGTGGAGTTCAACTCTTGGGTAACACGCTGGATGCGTGTCTCGGGAAGCGGGTGCGTGGCGAGAATCTCCGGCGTGCCTCCGCCGCTGCCAGAAGCAGTCTTGAGCACCTGCATCACTTCCAACTGCCCGTGCGGGTTGTAGCCGGCCTTGGCCATATACCGCATGCCGAGCGAGTCTGCCTCGCTCTCCTGCTCGCGGCTGAACTTCAGTACGATCACCTGTCCACCCGCGCCCGCAATAGCCGGAATCCCTTGAGCCAGCGCATCGTTCTTGGTGGCGGCTCCAGCGACGGCACCAACCACAGCCGCGCCGATGCCGATGGCGTTGGACTGCGCCATCCGCTCGCTGGTGTGGCGTGCCATAACGTGGCCGGCTTCATGCCCGAGCACGCCGGCGAGTTGCGCTTCGCTGGTGAGTTTGTCCGCGAGGCCGCGCGACATGAAGACGCGCTCGCCGGGGAGCGCAAAGGCGTTGATGACATCCGAGTCCAGCAGCGTGAACGTCCACGCGCGAGTCGGGCCATCCACCTCGGTTTGGTCCTTCAACTTCTGGCCAACCTCGTTGATATATCCCCGCAGGTTCGGATTCTGCACCTCGCCACCAAACTCCTGCGTGAGTTTCGGCCCCTCGGACAGCCCGATCGCCACTTCCTGGTCTCGATTGAGGCCACCGAATGTGAGCTGGCTCCGCCCCGTCGTCGGGTTGGTCGAGCATCCGCCCGCGATCAGGGCCATTCCACTCACACACGCCACGATGCCGAATCGAACGAGGGACGTCATGCGAACTCTCCTGTAAGGGTCACGCGGCCATTCCACGACATGTGTTTGTATGCCGCGCAGAGTAGATCTGCCGGTGAGTGCCGCGTGAAGTCTGGCTGAAGCTCCATATCCTTGAACTCGTGAAAACCATTGCACCATCTCCAACCGCCTGGACCGACCGTGATCTGGCCGCCAGCCCGCATGACCGTTCGGACAAACCCGAGCGCGTCCGCCGGATGTTCGCGGCCATCGCCAAGTCCTACGACTTAAACAACCGCGTGCATTCCCTCTGGCAAGACCAGATGTGGCGGCGTTTTGCGGTGCGGCAAGCCCAAGTGAAGCCCACCGACATCGCCCTGGACGTCGCTTGCGGCACCGGCGACCTCTCCCAAGCCCTTGCCAAGGCGGGAGCCGCACAAGTGGTGGGGCTGGATTTCACATTTGAGATGCTCGAAATCGCCCGCCACAAAGCGGGGGGTCTTCCGGTCAGGTCAAACCCCGACCGAATCACCTACATCCAGGGCGATGCGCAAAAACTGCCGCTTTCCGACCGCTCGATGGACGTTGTCACCATTGCATTCGGCATCCGCAACGTCCTCGACCCGGTGGGGGCCATACGCGAGTTTCGGCGGGTTCTGCGCCCGGGCGGGCGGCTGGTAGTGCTGGAGTTTGCCGAGCCCAGGTTTCGCCCGGTGCGGTGGTTCAACTCTGTGTATTGCCAGCGGATCATGCCCCGGACCGCGACGTGGATTTCTGGCGATAAGTCCGGTGCTTACAAGTACTTGCCGAAATCTGTGGCGACGTTTGTCACCCCTGATCAGATGTGCGCCATGATCCGCGACGCAAGGTTTGCTTCGGTCGAAGCACATTCGCTCTCATTGGGCATCTGCATGTGCTATGCGGCACGGGTCTAATACCCTGAACTTGGGGTTGAGTTCACACGCGTTCACGTTGCGTGCCGCTGGCTTATCAGCCCCCTGAGATCAACCTGCGCGTCCGCCCGGTGTTACACGAGGCGCGGAAAAGCGGACCATCGAAACATCTCATGATTTGAGCCCGCACCCGATCAACGGGGAGTCGATTGCTCGACCCGGCGGGACGGACTTCCACCGGCTCACATCTTTCTCCCGTTCTGCGGCGGAGCCCGCACTCGGCATTCAGCCATTCTCTCAAACGCCGGAGCCCGCACCATGCAGCAGGAACAGTTGTCCGAACGATTCTTCGAGGCCCTGATCACGGGCGATCGCCCGATGGCACGGGCCGCGGCCGAGCAGGCCCGCCAGACGATGGGTGGCCCGCTCAACCTGATCACCGACTTCTTCTGGCCGGTGCATCAACAACTGGAGACGCTGCACAAGCGCGACCAGATCACCAAGATGAGCCACCACATGGCGGTGCGGCTGCTCCGGCAGCTCATTGACCAGAACGCTGCGAAGCTCGCCTTCAACTACACACAGGGCAAGACCATCCTGGCGTTCTGCGGCCCCAGCGAGAACGAAGAGCTTGGCGCGCAGATGGCTGTGGACGTGCTCGAGGCCGCCGGCTTTGATGTGCGTTTCGGCGGCGCGGGCATCGCCAGCGACGAAATCATGTTCCGCGTGAACGAGGACAAGCCGGATGTCATGATGATGTTCTGCTCGGCACCGCAGGACCTTCCGGAAATCCGCGGTCTGTTCGATCAGCTCCGCGAGATTGGGGCGTGCAACAGCACGCAGTTCGTCGTCGGCGGCGGCGTGTTCAATCGTGCGGATGGTCTGGCCGAGGAGATCGGTGCTGACCTGTGGGCCTCGTCGCCCATGGAGATGGCGCAGATGCTGATTGAGGAGCCGGAACGCCGCGCGGATGCCACGCAGCGCACGGTTGGTCGCAAGAGCAAGCGCAAGGCGGCATGAGATATTGCACAGCCGTACCGACGTGCCCAGAGCGGCAAGTCGGTGGAACGGTTGATGACTTTGGAATGGTGGTGCGGAAGTAGCCCGCGCCGCCACTCACGCGAGGGGATACTCACCCCCAAGCGGGAGCGATGGGACAGTAATCACGCAAGGCCCGGACAGTGAACGTCCGGGCCTTGCTGCATTCATGGGGGCGTTTGTCGGTACGCTGGGAGGATGGCTCGCCGGCGATTGAAATCACGGGCGATGGTGTGGGCGCAGCGGTTCTGCCTGTGCGTGGTGGTGTTTGCCGGCGTGAACTGGCTGCTCAACGTGCTGCACTGGCGATGGGTGCTGCGATACGACCGGGTTCAGGTAAGCACGTGGATGGGGTGCGTGGAGATCAACTGGTATGCGCCGGGTGGGAGCTGGTTTATGCCCACGGGGGTTGTGATCCCGCCGAACTTGTTTCCTTCGCGGACGAAGTTGAAGCGTGCTGAGTTTTCGCGGGGTGGGGTGATGGGGCGGAACGGGCTGGCGACGGTGCTGGCGCATGTGATGTGGTTGCCAAGGGTGGAGGACTTTGACAGTTCCGGGCAGCCGCGATCAGCAACGGCGGCTCTTGCTGTGCCCGGAACAACCCCGCCCGGTTTTTCCGTCGATCACACCCGCGTCACGATTCCAATGTGGGGTCTTGGCATGCTCTCGGGGGTGCCATATGCACTGTTGGTGTATCGCGCTCGGCGACGCCGCCAGGCGCGGCTGTGCGACGTGTGCGACTACTCGCTCGTGGGTTTGTCGGCGGGCGCAGATGGGCTGACGATGTGTCCGGAGTGTGGGGAGCGGATGAGGGTTGGGGACGGGCCCGGCACGCGTGCATGATGGATCAACCTTCCGCGCCGGAAAACAGTAAAAAAGCCGAAGGGTTCACGTAATTGATGCGAAGTTGTTTGATACTTCGGTACTGATAGACAACTTTCGGGGGCTCTCGGCGATCCCGCACATGAAAAGAGTGTGTGGCGAGGCGTGCAAAGCGACCGGTGGTCGTGATTGATGGAACTCAAGCTGATCTGGCGCGTCTATTCCCGAGATGCGAGTTGCGATACTTCACCCAAGTCGACAGCGCTTGTCTTGGCTCGTTCGCTCGCTGAGCACCTTCGTTGCTGGCATCACGCTTGCGGTCATGCTTCTCACTTCCAGGGGGCTGCAAGTTTCGTGGAATCGGGACGCAAAGACGATTCTCCTGCAATACGGTGTCGTCACGATCACCATCCATGAGACGATCGGGTCGGACTTCGTTTCTGTTCTCCAGCCCTCCCCGGCGGCTCAGGAATGGAAGTTCGAGTGGATGGCTGAACGTGCATCGTGGCGAGCCCCTTTCGCGCTTTGGCGGCCAGAGATACGTGACGGTGCGGTGCCCGGAATATATCTGAACAACTTCACCGGCAGATTTCGGCAAACGACTATTCCTCTTTGGCCCGTGGCGGCGGTGGGGCTGCTGATTTCGATCCCATCGTGGCGAGTTTTTCTGCGATCGAGGCATCGGCTCCGAAACGGCCTGTGCGTCTGTTGTGCGTATCCGACCTCCGGCCTTCCTCGCGTTCATGGCCAACACACCCGTTGTCCGGAATGCGGATGTGAGACAGCCGACGCTGTGACTCGAAGGATCAAAGCTCCCGGCCGATAACGAAATTGCCACTCGATTGTGAAACGCTCTGCGCTATTTCGCGTACAACCCCATGTCCTCAAACGGGTTACGGCACCGCCGAATCCCAACCGTCCCCCAAACGGATCTTCCGCATATTCGTTCCAAACCGCACATTTCTGTCAACCGACCGCACCCCCAACCGGTATATTCAATCACCATGACCCGCGCCGAAGAACAAGAACTGATGCAGCGGGCGATCGCGGGCGATCGGTCCGCCGCGGCGGAGTTCATCAAGGCGCACCAGCAATCGCTGTACGCGTACATGCTCCGGATGTCCGGGCGGCCCGAAGTGGCCGAGGACATCGTGCAGGATGCGTTTGTGCGGGCTCTCACGAATCTCAATCGTTTTGACTTCCGGTTTCGGTTTTCGACCTGGCTCTTCACGATCGCCAAGCGGCTATATGTGAACGCCTGCCAGAAGCACAAGCCAAGCTATGACAGCGATGTGGTGGCGTGCCGCGCGGGCAAGTTTGATGCGCCGGAATCCTCGACCATCGACGATGAAATGGCGAGCAACGCCAAGGTCGCGATCGACTGGGCCCTGCAGCATCTTTCCGAGGACCAGCGCGAGATTGTCGTGCTCTTCCATCAGCTCGACTGGCCGATCATCCAGATCGCCGAGCACATGGAGATGCCCGAAGGAACGATCAAGAGCCACCTGCACCGTGGGCGTCAGCGGATGCGCGTCCTGCTCACCGAGCACGCCCAGTTTGGCCGGCATGTGGCGGAGCTGACGGGTCTGATCGCGGGTGTGGATGAGGATGCGCAGTGGGGGGGTTCACGATGAATCGCCCCGGACGCCGCGCCCGATTGAATGACATCGCGGAGATCGCAACCACCATGCGGTCCGCGCCGATCGAAGCGCCGGATTTTACGAGTTCCATTCTTGATCGCGTGGATGTTGAGCGGCCGTTTCTCGCCCCCAGTGTGCGTCGACGGCTGCCATGGATTCGCATGGGTCTGGGCGTGTGCGTTGCCTTGGGTACATTGGCGATGGCGCTCACGCATCGCTGGGCTCCTGAGGTTGTGCAACTCGCCGATCAGCCAGCGCCCATCTCGGATGTGGTGCAGAGCATCGAGTGTGCGACTTGCCAGAAGTTCGCGTCGTATCGCCCGGCCGTGCTGAACGTGACGGAGCAGGATGCCTCGCGTTTCTTCGCCGCGATTGTTACTGCCGCGAATGC
>JBKJOD010000175.1:0-3014 GCA_046593245.1 Phycisphaerales bacterium | reverse complement strand
GAAGTACGGGGAGATGTAGCCCTTGTCGAACTGCATGCCCTCGACGTAGTTCAGCGTGGTCTCGGCGCTCTTGCCTTCCTCGACTTCGACAACGCCCTCGGCGCCGACCTTGTCGATGGCTTCGGCGATGATCTTGCCGATCTCGACATCGTGGTTTGCGGAAACGGTGGCGATCTTCTTATAGTCCTCAAAGCCCTTGCACTTCACGGCCATGGCGTCGATCGCATCGCTCGCGGCCTGGGCCGCGGCGTTGATGCCGCGCTGGATCTGCACGGGGTTCGCGCCGCTGGTGACGTGGCGGAGGCCCTCGGAGAAGATCGCCTCAGCGAGCACCGTGGCGGCCGTGGTGCCGTCGCCGGCCTTGTCGGCGGTCTTCTTGGCGACCTCATTGACCATCTTCGCGCCCATGCTCTCGAACGCGCCGGGGAGCGAGATCTCCTTGCTCACCGAGACGCCGTCCTTGGTGATGGTCGGGCTGCCGTAGCTCTTCTGAATAATGACGTTGCGGCCCGTCGGGCCCATTGTCACCTTCACGGCCTTCGCCAGGCGGCCAACGCCCTTTTTCATCTCAATCAGCGCGTTGTCGTCGAACATGATCTGCTTGCTTGCCATGGGAAAGTATCCTCTTTGTGTGCTTGTCTGCGTGCTTGGAAATAGTCAGTGTGTGGTCAGAACCCGGTCGGTTGTCTGCACGTGAACGCCGTTGGTGGCCGCCGCGTGGTTGTTTGTTGAAGGACTCGAAACACTTGCAATCGGCGTGCCGATCTGATCTGGTGATTGAGGTGCCGCGGGTTGATCCACCCACGATGCGTCCTGCTCGTAGCCGAGCACCCGCATGGCTTCCCCCGCGGTTTCCTGGAACCATCGCGCGTTCTGGGATGAAAAATACCGCCGCCAATCCCCCGGCTCACCCTTGCGGTAGAAGCTCGTGACATCCTCGCGCCCGCCGAAGCCGGGAGCCGTGTTGGTCTCCGCCGAGACCGACGCGGCCTTCTCCGGGTCCAGCCCGAGGTGCCGGTAGATATCCCGTCGTCCACCCTCGACATCCGCCCGCAACTGCTCGTACGAGACGAACTTGACATACGCGCCGAAACCCTGGCTTGCGACCGCGTCCCAGATTCGCACATCGTGCAAAATCTGCTCCAGCCAGAAGTTCGCGTAGTAGCGCACCCACGGCTCGTGACAGAGCAAAGCGATTCCCGCCTGCCGCTGGGCCTCGTGGGTGCCGTCAAGAGTCGCGAGCTGCTGCTGGTAGAACCCGCGAATCTGCTCTGGGATCACGGATGCCGCCTTCGCGTTCAGAAGGTGGAACGTGTAGCTGACAAGCACATCTCGACCATCGCGCTGCATGACGATGTACCGCGCCTCGGGCGGGGAGATCATCAGCCGGAAGACCCGCGGCGTGTGGTCACCCAGAACCGGCGGCAGCGCACGCCCGAGCGGTGTCAGCCGCACACGAGCCCGCTCCTGAAGGCAGTTGCGCACCAGTTGTTGGAACGACTCCTCCGCGACTGACTTCTGCGGCTCCACTGCTCCGAGATACCACGGCAAACTGCCGAACCCATCCATGGCCCATCGCAAAATTTGGAAATGGAACTCGCCATCGCAGAAGCAGTCCGGGTGCAGATTCAGCAGCGAGCTTACCCAGTTGGTTCCAGAGCGCGGATGTCCGGAGACGAAGACATAACGATGCCCGTCGCCAGAGGGCGAAGGAGCGGCATCGGTTTTGGTCTTGCGCCAGGGAATCACCAGTTCACATCCTTTTCGTAGCCGAGCTCGATGAGCAGGTCCGCCGCCTCGTCCTTGAACCACGTCCGAACGTCCGGTGTGAAGTGCTTCACCCAGTCGCCCACCACGCCTCGGCGGTACACGCCGTGCGGATCTTCCGCCGCCAAACGCGGCCGAGTCTTGGTCTCATCACTCAGCGGGTTTGCTTCCGACGGATCAAGGCCCAGGAAGCGGTACAACTTGTTCCGCTCACCCTCGGGATCGGTGTGGATGTTCTCGTATCGCACGACATGGCATCGGGAAGCGCCGCCCGCGATGCCGCCGGAGGACTTGCCTTCATCAATGAGCTTGAGACATTCCAGATCGACGCGCATGTGCCGGCGGCAGCGTGCCGCCAGCCGGCGCAGCCACGGCTCGTGCGCCAGCAGTAGTTCCGGATGCTTCTTGAAGAACGCCGAATCAGCCAGGAACTGCTGGCGGATCGCGTGGAAGTGGCCCTCAAAGCCGCCGTCCGTGTAGTTAAACCCGCCGTTCTTGATCTCCTGATGCGCCCATGAGACGATCACATCGCGCGGATCGCGGATGATCAGGAAGTGTGGCGCGCCTGGGACGAAGCACCGCGCCGGGCGCGGCGTGCGATCCCCCAACCACTGCGCGTCCGGCCGATTCACGCACGAGGACCCGATGATATCCTTCACGGTTCGATGGAAGCACTCGATCGCGGTGGATCGCATCGGCTCGTTCGAGCCCGCGTGCCAGCTTCGACCGGTGAAGTCATTCAGCGAGTTGTGCAGTGACTCAAACCGATACTCACCGTCAATCCAGATCTTCGGGTGCAGATTGAGCACGCCGTCCATCCAGTGTGTGCCCGAGCGCGGGTGGCCGCAGAGGAAGAAGACCTTGTACGTGCGTCCGTTCACCGCGACCGAGTACTTCTGCTCATCGCGACAATCCGGGAACTCCGTGGAGCCATAGTCGACCTTGTCGATGCCGGCGCGATGTCCGAGTACCGGCGCCTCCGGCCCGGGCCCGATTCGCTGCGAAACGTGAGCAGCCGGCGCACCACCGCTCGGCGTCGCGGAGACGACGCGCACGGCCTTCTTCACAATGGTGCGGATGCTCGAGCTCACCAGTTGTTGTCCTTCTCATACCCGGCCGCGATCAACACTTCGCCGGCCTCTTCCTTGAACCACTTCTTCTGCTTGTCTGTGAAATACTGGGGCCATTCGCCCGTCGCACCCTTGCGGAAAAACTTCGTCGGGTCGCCCTCGAAGCCAGGGAGCGTG
>JBKJOD010000088.1:0-6929 GCA_046593245.1 Phycisphaerales bacterium | reverse complement strand
TGATCGTCGTCGTCACGTAGTCGCGAAACGTCGGGCGAAACCGCCGCACGATGAGGTCGTAGACCGCGCTGCCGACGATGGCGAGGTGGTTGAGCCAGAAGAGCCAGTAGCGCTGCTCGCCAATTCCCTCCAGCAGCGTGGGCGTGATGAATGCCTGCGTGCTTAGGCCGATGCCCCAGAAGTACATGATGCCGCGGATCGGCCGCCAGTGGGTCAGAAACAGCAGCGGCGCGAGCAGGCCCGCGAGGTCGCACATGTGCAGCGGGAGCGACTTCTTGATGTCATAGTGCGCCGGCTGCAACCAGTACACCAGTGCCCACAGATTCGAGCAGATGATGAACCCGGCCCAGGCCGAACACAACTGATGCTCGCGCGAGACAAGCTCCGTAGCACGGGCATCCTGCCCGTGCCTCTTCGCCTCCGTCGCGCCGCCGAGCCAGCCCCGCCCGAGCCAGCAGGAGATGATGATGAGCGGCAGCGTCCACGCCAGCGCGATCGCGTGGTCTATGGCGAATGAGTGGAACTCGGACCACCAGGGAATGGGTGGGTGGAGCAGTGGTGGGGCGTCTGGGGGGGCGGGCATGGGGCAAGAATACCGGAAGTCGGAGGAAGCGGAGAGCGTGAAGGGATCACTCATGCAGAACCCCCGCGGTCACGCGGGGGCCACCGCCACCTCACGCTCCCTCGCTCTCCGGTCGCCCTGATAGATGAAACACCGAGACGACTGTGACGACGGAGGGATTCGGAGAATGATGGGCACTGTTGCGGAGGGAAGGAGATCGTAAGAGGATCTTTGACACGGTAATAGTTTGTAGAATGGGGGCATGAAGCCGCACCCGAGAATCAGGATGACTGTGAAATGGTGCGGTGTGGTGGTGACGGTTTTGCTGGTAGTGATGTGGGTCGGGAGCGGGTGGTGGTACATTCGCTATCAACCATATTTTCGGCGCGGTGTTTGGCTTTATCAGGGGTGCATCAGCGTGATTCTGATGGAACCTCTCGACCGCGTTCAAGGTCTGCCTCATTGGGAGGCTGGCTCCAACATCGCCCAGCAGACAGGACCTTGTGGCTTCAGCGCCTCACTCTCACATTTTCCGCATTTCTGGATATTCCCGCTCTGGCCTTTGATCGCTTCGTCCGCAGTTTTCACCGCGACAGCCTGGCGTCTGGACACCCTCGCCCGCCGCCGCACTCGTCTGAACCGCTGCCCGAAGTGCCACTACGACCACACCGGTCTGGCGTCAAATGCAATCTGCCCGGAGTGCGGCAAGCCAGCGGCGAATTCCCCGTTCGCGGTCGGTCCTTGATCCGCCACGATTGCGCAAAGTTTCCCTCGATTGCCTTCAAGATATGGTTGCCCGGCACCAGGATTGCTCCCCCCGGCCGGTTTCTCCCCGGCTCGCGATCGCATATCTCTGCCAAATCACCACTTACCGCGTCGACTTTCCCCGCACAGGTTCCAAGTTGTGACCCCTTCGGACCGATAAACTTCCCAGCGAATCGCCCCAACTGGGGTATGGGGGGACCTGGGGTTCCGTCGTTCACTTTTCTCGCCCAGCGAGAGTCACTCCGAGAAACCATGCGCCACTTCGATCTCGTCGTCATCGGTTCCGGCCCCGGCGGGCAGAAGGCGGCCATACAGGCGGCCAAGCTGGGCAAGTCCGTCGCTGTCATCGAGAAGATGCAGTTCGTTGGCGGCGTGGCCATCAACACAGGAACGATCCCGAGCAAGGCACTGCGCGAAGCGGTCGTCTCGCTCGTCGGCGCCAAACAGCAGAATCTCGGCGACTTCACGTCTCTGGATCGCAAGACGCGGCTGAGCAAACTTGTCGAGAGTTGTCAGCGCGTCATCAAGGCCGAGATTGATGTCGTCCGTCACCACTTCTCCTCCAACGGCATCGAGCTGATCCAGGGCACGGCCAGCTTTGTTCAGAAAGATGTCATCGTCGTCGAGAGCGAGCACGCCGTGGAGACCGTCGGCGCGGCCAAGATTCTCATCGCCACCGGCACCACGCCCACTCGCCCGGACAACATCAAGTTTGATGCGGACAAGATCATCACCAGCGACGAGGTGTTGCAACTGCCGTATTTGCCGAGCACCATGATCATCGTCGGCGGCGGCGTGATCGGCACGGAATACGCGAGCATGCTGGCCGCGCTGGGAGTGCGAGTGACGCTGATTGAGGGCCGCCCCCGCATCATGGACTTCCTCGATGCCGAGATCGGCGAAGCGCTTCAGTATCACCTGCGGCAGATGGGCATGACGCTGCGGCTGGGCGAAAAGGTCGTGAGCATCAAACGCATTCCGCTTCCCTCGGGCCTGCGCAGCAGCAATGGCGGCGGCAATGGCGAAGGAGGGGTCATCTCTCCGGACATGGTCGAAGCGACGCTTGAGAGCGGCAAGACCATTCGTGCAGACTGCCTGATGTACTGCGTCGGCCGCCAAGGTGCGACCACTCGACTGAACCTGCAAAACAGCGGCGGCGCCTCCGCCGATGATCGCGGGCGCATCAAAGTGAACTCCAACTACCAGACCGACAGCCCCGACGTGTATGCCGTCGGCGATGTCATCGGCTTCCCCGCGCTCGCGAGCACCAGCATGGAACAGGGCCGCCAGGCCGCGTGTCATATGTATGGCGAGCGCTACGAGTCGTACGCGGAACTCTTCCCCTACGGCATTTACTCCATCCCGGAAATCTCGATGGTGGGATGGACGGAAGAGAAGCTCACGCAGGCGGGCATTCCATACGAAGCGGGCATCGCGCAGTACAAAGAAACCGCCCGCGGCCAACTGCTGGGCGATGAACTCGGCATGCTCAAGATGCTCATCCACCAGGAGAGCGGCGCGGTGCTGGGCGTTCACATCATCGGAACCAACTCGACGGAACTGGTCCACATCGGCCAGGCCGTTATGGCCTTCAAGGGTACGGTGGACTACTTTGTGAACACCGTGTTCAACTACCCCACGCTTGCGGAGTGTTACAAAATCGCGGCGTTTAACGGGCGGAACAAAATTCGCGCCGTGTGATGACGCACGCTGCGATGAGCCGCGCGAATCTTCAGATCTCGATCACATCGCACGCCGCCGACACCCTGCGATCATCCCGACTGCCATCAGCACAACCGTCCCCGGTGCAGGCACTGTGTAGCGAAAGTTCGGACCCAGATTGCCGAGCGAGCCCGGCGGGAAGACCGGCGCGGAGTTGATCGAGTTGCCCGTTCCGTTTGCCAGCGCGAGCCAGTTGATCTCCGGCGCAAACCCCATCGAGTTCGGCCCGCTCACGAACGCGTCTGCCGTGAAGTCATCGCCGAGGATGTAGTACGAGACGCCCGGAAACAACGTGACCGGTGCGACGGGTACAAATCGCGATCCATCAATCAGCGGCGCGGCGGTGCCGTCCACGATCGACGCGCCCACCACGAGCGCCAGATTGTCGGTGCGGAAGATGCCCACCTGATGGATCTTGCTCAGCCCATCCGAGCCCGAATCCCAGATGCCCAGCGACGAGACCGTGCAATAGTCGGTCACCGTAAACTCCCACCCCAGCGTGCTGGCTTGAAGTTGAGTCAGCAGCCCGCCACCGAGGTGGTACGAGGCGGTGGTATCCGCCCGCGCCGCGTGCGACGTAGTCAGGGCCGCGGACAGGGAAACGATTCCGGCCAGACGGAGAGAGAGGGAACGCATCGACATCTCCAGAGCAAGAGTGAGCCCGAACGAACAACAGATGGCTCTCGTCTCGGCTCCGGAGGTCCAATGGGGAACAGGCGAACCGACAGGATGGCTGATAATCCCTTGTATTGCAAGCAAATAATGCGGATTCATTGCGGCGGATGCAGATCAAGGATTACCCAGTTTGCCCAGGTTGCCGGGGTCAACATTCATGAGGGCGGGTACGCTAGTCGCAATGGCAAAGCGAGCAGCAAAGTCGGCGGGCGATGAGGGGCTGGCGATGGCGGCGGCCGCGGCGGAGAGTGCGCCGGTGGTCGCGCACGCCGTGACCATGCTCGATCAGATCATCGGGCAGCAGGGCGCGAAGCAAACGCTGGAGCGGGCGATGAAGTCCGGACGCGTGCATCACGCGTGGATCTTTCACGGGCCGATGGGCGTGGGGAAGCGGTCGGCGGCGGTGGCGTTTGCGGCCGCGCTGCTGGACCCGACGACGTCGCCCGATCTCGGTGGGAATCTGGCGCCGGAGCCGGACTCGGTGGTGCAGAAGCTGGTGAAGAGCGGGACGCATCCGGATTTGCACATCATCACGAAAGAGCTGGCATCGCTGAGCCGCAAGGACACCGTCCGCAACGGAAAGCAGATGGGCATAGCGAAAGAGGTCGTGGAAGAGTTTCTGATCGAGCCCGCGCTCAAGAGCCGCGTGATGCCGGGACAGAGCCGCGCGGGGAAGGTGTTCATCGTTGACGAGGCGGAGTTGATGGGGCCGCTGCAGCAGAACTCGCTCCTGAAACTGATGGAGGAGCCGCCGGATGGGACGGTCATCATTCTTGTGACGAGCATGGAGGAGCGTCTGCTGGTCACGGTTCGCTCGCGCTGCCAGCGGGTCTCGTTCTCGCCGCTGGAAGAGGGGGAGATGAACAAGTGGCTCTCGCGGCGCGGCGGGGAGCAGGGACTCGGCGCGATCGAGCCGGAAAAGCGATCGTGGCTGCTGCGGTTCGCGGCGGGCTCGCCGGGCGCGGCGGAGGTGGCGATCACCAACGACCTATTCGCGTGGGACGATGCGTTGAAGGACTCGCTCAAGCTCATCGAGCAGGGCAAGTTTCCGATCGGGCTGGGCGAGACGATGTCCAAGCTCATTGATGAGCGTGCCGCGGCGTGGGTGAAGCAGCACCCGGAGGCGAGCAAGGACGCGGCGAACAAGCAATGGGCGCGGCGGATGCTGGGCTTTTTGTCGGAAGACATGCGGGCCCGGCTGCGGCTGCGCATGCAGGGAAAGTCTGCCGAAGCCGTCGAGCAGGATGTGACCGCAGCGCGGCTGATGAACGCGATCGACGCGATCAGCGCGGCGGAGGGGCATCTCGCGCTGAACGTGAACATGGGGCTGCTGCTGGAGAATCTGGGGGCACAGATGGGGGCGGAGCCGGTGGGGGTGTGATATGTCTCTCGCAGAGGCGTGGAGGCGCAGAGGGGTGACAAGTTGCAGCACTCTAGAACATGGCGACGGTATTTCGGCACTTCGCTGGTTCTCTGTTGCTTGTCAGTCGGCTTCATTGTAAATGTCGGGGTAGCGTGGTGGTATGCGATTGATTATCAACGGAAGTCGGCCGCAGATCTTGAGAGATTGGCTGGAGCCGAAATAGGCAGTGATCCATCGCCGCGGCCAAGCGTTTCACGTCGTTGGCCGATTGCCGTGCCGAAGGGCTGGCCAGACCGTCCCGATCAGGTCACGCTGGATGTTATTTGGGGCTACTCGGAACGATCGGCGAGTGCGATAGTCAGACCAGAAGGTGGAGACTTCAAGTTTGCTGTGCGATACGAATATGGATGGCCGCTGCGAAGTGTGTGCGATTGGTGGTATATCGCAGCGCCCTTGAAAAGCCCGGGTACAGCCGGTGGGTTCATTCATGTCCCTGCGAACAAGCGATGGCCGTGGCTATACAAGCTGCCGTGGCGGCCACTCTGGTTCGGATTCATGATTGACACGATCTTCTTCGGAACGATTGTCTGGGCGTTGTTGCAGGCTTCGATTGCTTTGCGACGGTGGCGAAGACGGGGAAAGGGCGCGTGCGTGCGATGCGGATATGACTTGAAAGGGCTAACGGCTGGCGCGGCGTGTCCGGAGTGCGGGGCGGCCGCGACTCCATCCTGACCCGCTTCCCCTCCGTGCCATCTCCGTGTGCCCCGTGTGCTCCGTGTTGAAGAATCCGGAATGTGAAACACGGAGCACACGGTGACCACGGAGGGAGCACGGAGAAAGGCGGTGGAACTGATTGAGTAGAATGGAGAGATGAAGCCGCACCCGAGAATCCGCAAGACGGTGAAGTGGGGCGGCGCGGTGGCCACGGTGATGCTGGTGGTGGTGTGGATCGGGAGCGTGTGGTGCAACTGCTTTTGGTTTGGTTCGGGCGTCTTCAATGACTGGTGTGTAAACATTTGCCGCGGCCGATTGTCCGTCGCTGACTTCCGGAGTTCTCCTGGAAACAATCCCGGCTTCAGTTTTTCTCCAACGGGAGAAAACCAGGGAATGGAGATGTGGTTCGGTTGGCCGGTGCCCGGCTCTGGTTCGGTCCCATTCGTTGCGACGCCACTTTGGCCATTCCTCGGGATCGCATTGGCATTCACCGTGATCGCTTGGCGTCGGGATGGACGAGCTTGGCGACTGGCTCACCCGAACCCGTGTCCGAAGTGCCGCTACGACCGCACCGGCCTCGCGATCGGCGCGGTGTGTCCGGAGTGCGGAGCGGGGAGTGAACGCGGGTGATGGGTGGGGGCTCTGGCCCTTTCGCGATCTGCAACTCTCGATGGCCACGCTCCAATGCTCGACGTGCGCTCTGCAACGCTCGACTTGCGGTCTCCAACTCTGGACTTGAAGACTGCAACCCTCGACTTGCAGACTCGAACCATCGCCTTGCAGACTCCAATGCTCGACTTGCAGAGTCAAACCATCGACTTGCAGTCTCCCAGTCTCGACTTGCAGTCCGCAGGACGACGGTTATTTGGCGTGTTGCGGCCGCCGGGTCCCCGCAATCGGGAAATCTCGATGAAAAATCGCGATGTCGGCTCAACCGCTCCGTCGCGAGCGCCGACGTAGTTCGCGGCTTCGCGGGCTCGTCCTTGTTGGATGATGCCGCGAATGACCACTGGAGTCCTGACCATGGGAGTCATCCCAACCAAAATCGTGAACGAGATCGAGTTCGGAGAAGAGCACGCGCCGCTGTGGGTCGCGAATAAAACCGCGCTCTCACTGACGACGGCGCAG
>JBKJOD010000218.1:0-14012 GCA_046593245.1 Phycisphaerales bacterium | reverse complement strand
GCGCGGCTGCCGATGCCCTCTTGCTTGATCCGCGCGACCAGCGCGCGGTCGATGCGGTCTCCCTCGTCGGGCGGATGGGCGTGCGGGGAGATGGGTGGGGAGTCTTGGTCCACCATGGTCCTGCGTCGGTACGCAGCGAAGGGCTGGAAGGATGTACGGAGATGAACGCCGCGGACGAGCAGGGTCATGGTACAGGGCGGAGCGTACACTCGGCCCGTTCCTGTCCGCACGCCCTTTGAGTGATCTATGCCGCTGAACGCACCATCCACCGGCCAATCCGCGCCGGCGACGCAGGAGACGATCAAGGACACGCTGATCTCGATCATGATCGCGTTCACGATGGCGTTCGTGTTTCGCGGGTTCGTGGTGGAGGCGTTTGTGATCCCGACCGGTTCGATGGCGCCGACGCTGATGGGAGCGCACCAGCAGATCCGCAGCGCGGAGACCGGGCAGGAGTGGCCGCTCGGGGCGTGGGAGGATCGCCCCCCGCGGAGCACGAACTACACCGATCCGCAACCGGCGTTTGTGTCGCAAGACCCGATCAGCGGCACGGCGAGCCCGAATCTGGCCCGCCGTACGTACGCGGGCGATCGAATTCTGGTGTTGAAGTATCTGTACGCGTTGCAGGAGCCGAAGCGGTTTGATGTGATCGTGTTCAAGAACCCGGAGAATCCGGCGGACAACTACATCAAGCGACTCATCGGCTTGGCGGGAGAGCAGATCGCGCTGGTGGATGGTGATGTGTTCGCGCGGACTGATGCGACTGGGCGCTCCACGGAGAGCACGGCGGCGGCGGATCGGGCCAAGTTGTGGGATCAGCCGGGCTGGAAGGTGCAGCGGAAGGACCCGATCACGCAGCGATCGGTCTGGCAACTGGTGTATGACTCCGGTCTTGCACCTCTGGAGGGCGTGGTGAGCGGGCCGTGGCGTCCGGGCGATCCGGCGGGGTGGAAGATGGAGCCGCGTGAGTATCGCTATGAGGGCGCGGGTGCGGCGACACTGGTGTTCGATCAGAATGTGCGGCGCTCAGGATTGCAACCGGCGCGCGCGCCAGTACAGAAGTGGGAGATCAACGATTACTACCCGTACGACGAGCGGTACTACGTCGATCCGTATCGGTCTCCGTGCTTTCCGGTGGCGGATGTACGGGTGCGATGTGGCTTTGCGCCCACGCAGAATGGGCAGTCCGTCCGCATGGAGCTGACGGCGCGTGGACATGAGTATCGCGCGTTGATCGGGGGCGGAAAAGCGGAGATCGCGGTGCGCGACCCGGCGGGCGCGGCGGGCGTGCTGGGCGAATGGAAAATCGTCAAGACCGAAGCGGCTCCGGCGATGCTCGCGGGCACCGTGTGTGATGTGGAGTTCTGGCATGTCGATCAGTGCGTGCAGATCTGGCTGAACGGCAAGCAGCTTGCCAAGTATGAATATGACTGGTCCCCGGGAGAGCGGATCGCGTTTGCGACGGGCAAGTCGCTGGCGGAACTGATGGAGCCGCAGGCGATCAACGCGCAGGGCACCAACGTGCTGGCGAATCCCGCGATGTACGAGGCGGGGCGATGCAAATCATTGCGGCTGATCTTCGACGGTGGCGGGTTCACCTTGTATCGAGTCGGTGTGGATCGTGACCTCCACTATCAACCGGCGACCAAGTCGGAGAACGGGAACGCGGCGCTGGCGACCAGTCCGTACGCACCGCTGGTGCTCAGTCCGGATCAGTATTTCGCGTGCGGGGATAACTCGCCGGCGAGTCTGGACGGGCGGCTGTGGAAGTCGGTCGATCCGTGGATCGAGCAGCAGTTCCCTTCGCCGGATGGTCCGTATGCGCGAGCGGGCGTCATCCATCGTGATCTGCTGCTGGGCAAGGCATTCTTTGTGTACTGGCCGAGCATCAAGAAAGAGGCCAGCCCGGTGGGGCTGGTGCCGGACTTTGGGCGGATGCGGTTTATCTGGTAGAGGGCGAGGCGCAAAGCGAAAAACGCAAAGCGCAAATCAGATCGACCGGTTCTTATTTGCGTTTTGCGTTCTGCGATTTTCGTTTGTTCCACAAGGCGTCTTCAGCGCGTCCTTGCACCAGAAAATACAGCACGCTGGCGGCGAGCAGCATGAGTGCCCTCGCATCCAGACCAGTCATCAACGACTGTCCGATGGCCACCAGGATGAGCGCGGCGTTGATCGGGTGATGCACGATCCGATACGGGCCGGTCGCAACGAACTCGGTGCGGGCGTCGTTCTCATCCTGCCCGATGCGCCAATGCGGGCCGAGTGTGTACACCGCCCACCAGCGCAGCAGCACGCCCGCCGCCCAGATGCAGATGCCGGCACGCACGCTGATGATCTTCGCCGCGTCGGGCGGGGGCCCGAAGACAATCCAGACCGAATACGCGATCAGGACCACGCAGAGCAGGAAATCGACCGAAGCGTACAGATTCCGAGGAGGAAACCGACCCGCCACCGGCCAGAAGCCGTAGCGCAGAGGGAACGCGAGCGTCCAAAGCACGTACGCGGGGAGGGCGTAGATGAGCCAGAACGTGCCGGGGTGCATCCTCGCAGGGTATCGGGCATCACAGAGAAGTGCGCGGGCATCATGCGAACGTGAAACCAAGAGATTAGGAAGGCAAGAGGCGAACATGCGAACGGGAGCTGCGGCGTGGATGGTCGGACTGACAGCGGCGTGGTGCGCCCTCGCGGGCGCGGCGTCGCTCTCGCAACCGGAGAAACGGGAACCGCCCAAGCCACCGCCCGCGCCGCTGGGTGTTGCGGTGATCGAGCTGTTCACCAGCGAAGGGTGCAGTTCGTGCCCGCCCGCGGATGATCTTGCGGCGAAGCTGATGCGCGAGGCGAAGGAGCAGGGCAAGCCGGTCTTCGTGCTGGCGATGCACGTGGACTACTGGGACTATCTGGGGTGGAAGGATCCGTTTGCACAGGGTGTGTTTACCAAGCGGCAGCGGGCATACGCCGCCGCGCTGGGGAAGGCGGGCGGCAACGGCGGCGTGTTCACGCCCGAGATGGTCGTGAACGGATCGGAAGGGTTCACCGGGAGTGATGAGCGGCTCGCGCGGCGCGGGATCGAACGGTCGATCATCGACGCGACGCGGCTGAGGGTCGAGCCGAGCATTGCCACGCGCAAATCGGGCGAGCCGGTGAGGGTGCGTGCCAAGGTGATGGGGGATACACGATGGACGATGGTGAACGCGGCCATCGTTGAAGATGGGATCAGCGTGGAGGTGAGGTCCGGCGAGAACGCGGGCAGGACCCTCAAACACGATCGCGTGGTGCGTGCTTTCGGGCAGACCAGTGCGAAGGAGGACGGAGTGGAGATCGAGTTGAAACTTCCCGCGGGCGCGAAAGAGGAGAGGTGCCGCGTGGTGGTGTTTGTGCAGGATGAGAAGACCATGCGGATCGCTGGGGCGGCGGAAATCCCGCTGGAAACAGCAGTTTCGACGCAACCGACGCCTGCCCCGGCACCTGCCAAATGACAAACTGTCGTTGAATGTTCGGATAGGCCTTCAGGGGCCATCCTCGCGTGCCGATCTCGCTGGGCCGGAGTTACCGGCCCTTTGCGATAGGCACGACCATGAGCAACAGCCCGAAGTGGAGAATCCGATCATCGACCAGCCCGATCGCGGGCGCGCGGATCGTGACCCGCGATCCGTTCAAGCTGGAGCGCCGGCGCGAGGAGCGGCGCGAGACCGAGGGCACGCTGAGCGCGAGCTACTCCAACGGCGTGGATCGCTTCGGCATCACCCATCTGGAACTGGTTGATCGCTCTCCCGGCGGTCTGGGCGTGAAGTCGCGGGTGCGCATCGAACCTGGCGAGACGGTGACGATCTGCCCGGAGGGTTCGACAATCCCGTGGGTGAGCGCGCGGGCGGTGCGCTGCGTAGAGAATGATGGAGCGTTTGTGGTGGGGATGCGGTACTGCGGCGGGGCAACGGCGGCGTGAGTTCAATCTACTTTTGATCGAGTTGGCGAGAGCGAAAGCCCGCAACGGCTCCGAACGCGAGTGCAACGGGCAGAGACGCAACACACGACCACTGGTACGCCTCAAGCCAGTTGTACGTGGATGGCGACACGCGCGTGTATTTCCCGTGATTTCCAACGTAGTACTCGCCGCCGTCAATCTTTCCCCAGAAAGGCAAGCCACCTAGGGAATGAATAATGACCGGTGCAACCACGATCCAGTTCAGAAAAATCAGCGCGACTGCGATCCAACAGAATCGTTTGCTGCGTGCTTGCCTGGCACCTAATGCAGGATTAGCTGGCTGAGGCAATGTGCCTCCAATGCTCACTAGCCACAGCCCATGTCTTTCGATACCGCTCCGCCATCGTCTCCAGGGATGCCGGAATGATCCGCACTTGTCCGACCACGGTGATGAAGTTCGTGTCACCACCCCAGCGCGGCACCAGATGCACATGCAGATGGCCGGGCACGCCCGCGCCGGCGGCGCGTCCCTGGTTCACGCCGATGTTGATGCCTTGTGGCTCCAGCGTGCGGGTGATGAGGTCGGCGGCGCAGTCCACCAGCCGCCAGAGCGCGGCACGCTGCTGCGGGGAATAGTCCAGCAGCGTCGGACGCGGTTCGCCTAGGGCGACGAGCAGATGGCCGCTGGCGTAGGGGAAGCCGTTGAGCAGAATCATGCCGTCCGCGGTTCGGACGATGATGTGGTTCCGGGTGTCGCGCTGCGGCGTATTCCAATAGTCGATCAGAAATGAGCCGGAAGGTTTGGAGGTGCCGGGCGTACTCGGCACGCGCGACTTGTCCTGCTCGTCCATGGATTCGAGATATTGCAATCGCCACGGCGCGTGCAGTGCTGTGTGGGCGCCGGGAGGTGAAGGCGCACGACCGTCCGAGAACGCGCCCGTGGATGCTCCGGCCGGATGCGAAATCTGCGGCGAATATGCGGGGTCGGGAGGAATAGGTGCGGTTCCTGACACGCAAAATCGTAGCGGAGAGTGGCGGGTGCCGTCCGCGATTCCGATGCTTGAGCCGGGCTGGCACTTGCAACACCCGGAGGTCTTCCATGACACTCGACACCATCATGACTCGTCACGTCGTCACTGTGAAAATGGACGATGAGCTCGGGAAGATCCGTGAGCTTTTCGACAAGTATCGGTTTCATCATGTGCTTGTGGTGGACCAGTGCCGCGTGGTCGGGGTGATCTCCGATCGCGATCTGCTGCACAATGTCAGTCCGTTCATCGGCAAGGCAAGCGAGCGCACGCTTGACGTAGCGAGTCTGCACCGCAAGGCGCATCAGATCATGACGCGAGCGTTGATCTCCGGCTCTCCGGACACGTCCATCGGGGACGCCGCGCTGCTGCTGCTGAATAATAAGATCTCGTGTCTTCCTGTACTCGATTCAAACGGGGCGTGCGTCGGCATCGTGACCATGCGCGACCTGCTCCGCTGGTCGCTCAAGCAGATGGCCGATCAGACCTGTGTGAATGAGTTGAAAGCCCAGGATCACCGGCGTGCTGCGTGAGTTGCCGTGAAGAGGGTGATCAGAACTGTTTGCGCAGCCGCGCGGCGGGGATATTGAGCTGGTCGCGATACTTGGCAACAGTGCGCCGGGCGATCTCAACACCACGTTTAATCAGCGCATCGGCGAGTGCTTCATCCGAAAGCGGATTGGCCTTGTCCTCGGCATCCACCACTTCCTTGAGCGCGGCCTTGATGGCATCCCAGGAGACTTCCTCGCCCGTGTCGGTCTGCGTGCCGCCGGAGAAGAAGCCGCGGAGCGCGACGATGCCGCGGGGCGTGAGCAGGTGCTTGTCCGCCACGGCGCGGCTGACAGTGGCGACATGGATGCCAAGCTGCTCGGCGACCTGAGTCATGGGGAGCGGGCGGAGGGCCTGCGGGCCGTAGTCGAAGTACTCGCGCTGCGCATCCACCACCACGCGGATGACGCGGAGCAGCGTCTTGCGGCGCTGCTCGACGGCATCGATGAGCCACGCCGCGTTAGAAAGGTTCTTGCGCAGGAACTCCTTGGTCGGCTTGGGGGCTTCCTTCTCGCGGGCGAGCTTGGCGTATTCCTGATTGATGCGCAGACCCGGCAGGCGCGTGTCGTTCAGATATGTGATGTAGCGATCCTGGTCCTGGTCAAACTCCACGATCGCATCGGGCACCAGCACGCCAGTTTGTTCGTTGACCAGCTGGCGGGCCGGCGCGAGGTTCAGGAACTTCATCCGTTCCATAGCGTGTTTGATCTCGGGCATGGTCAGCCCGGACTTTTCCACGATCCGTGGAAGGCGGTTTTGCGCGAGGTCTTCCAGATGATCGGAGACCAGTCGGCGGACGACTTCCCATTCCGCCCGCTGGTCCGGATGGCGTGTCTGATCGGTGAGGGCCTCAATCTGCAGGAGCAGGCACTCACGGGTGTCGCGTGCCCCGGTGCCGGGCGGATCAAGCAGAATCTGCACGGCCTGCAACGCGCGCTGCATCTGCTCAGCAGTCGGCTTCGGTGGCGGGAAGTCGGTAGGAAGACGATCGATGATGGTTTCCAGCGGGGTACGCAGATAGCCGTCGTCTTCGATGTAGCCGATGATGGCCGCGCCGAGGGGGCGAAGATGCTCGTCCACATCCGCGAGTCCCCATTGCTCCTGAAGCTGCTCGACGAGTGAGTCCGGGCGGCTGGCGGTGTTGGCCATTGCCTCGCTTTTGGCGTCGGGCTCGCCATCAAGGCGATTGGCGCGGCCGCGTTCGAGCATGTCCAGATCCGGTCCGCGCTCGGGCTCGGAGAAGTCGTTGTCCACCGCGTCGGGATGTTCTTCCTCGAAGCTGTCCAGCCGCTCGAAGTCGTCGGTACTGTTCTGCTCATCCACGGTGAGGGGTCGTTCGTCCTCGGTGAGCGGTTCGGAATCATCACCGGGGCCGGAATCCGAGTCATCCTCAAAGTCGGCGTTGGATTCCGCGCCGGTGTCGGAATCGGCGGCTTCGGTGGATGGTCCGTCCAGTTCCGCATCGGACGCGGCATCGGCGATCTGCTGGGCTTCCTCGCTCGCGATGCCGTCGCCGTTTTCGTCAATCTCCAGCGTGACGTTGGATTCGAGTTCCTGCGCGATGCGTTCCTCCAGTTGCAGCAGCGGCATCTGGAGGATTTCCATCGACTGAATCATGCGCGGGGCCAGCTTCATGTGCTGGCCCATCTTCATGTGTTGTGAGGCGTCAAATCGCATGGGTGAGAAGTGGGGAAGGCGTGGAGGCGTATGGGCGTGAAGATGGAAGATCGGACAAATGACTTTACGCCTCTACGCCTACATCTCCCTTCTTTCCTGAATCGCGTCGGCGAGGACGGCTTTGGAGGCGAACTCGAGTTGGGAGCCGGTGGGCAGGCCGCGGGCGAGGCGGGTGACTCTCAGCCCCTTGGCGGCCAGCGCATCGTGCAGATACAGCCCGGTACCGTCGCCCTCCAAGCTGGGGTTCAGAGCGAGGATAATCTCGCGGACGGGCGTGCCGCCCGGATTAGACGCGGGGTTATCCACGCGGTGCAGCAGATCGTTGATCGTCAGATCGCCGGGGCGGACGCCCTCCAGCGGCGCGATGCGGCCCATCAGCACGTGATAGACGCCTTTGTACACCCCGGCCTGCTCCAGCGAGATGAGGTCCTTGGGCTGCTCGACGACCATCACCTGTGAGCGATCGCGCCGCTCGTCGGCGCAGATGGAGCAGAGGCCGGCTTCAGGCGCGTCGACGGGCGTCGCGGTCGGAGATGTGGGAGCATCCGCGAGGTTGTAGCAGACGCGACAGTGCCGGACGCGCTGCTTCACATCCGAGACCGCGCGGGCGAGCAGCATCGCCTCATCGCGCGGCGCCTTGAGGATGTAAAACGCGAGTCGTTCGGCGGAGCGGCGTCCGATGCCGGGGAGTTTGGCGAGTTCGTCGATCAGCCTAGTGACGGATTCGGGATACGCCGCGCTGCCGGATTTGGCGGATGGCGTGCGTGGCACGGGAGGGGTTGGAACCGGATCGGGCATTGCTGGTGAATGGTAGTGGGGGGCAAGCAACAACCTGCGTGATTCACCCCTAGAATGTGGCGTGGAAAACACCCGCGGGCAGAAGAGATGGGTTGGATGGGTGATCGTGCTGGCGATCATCTGCGGGGGTGGTGCGCTCACGTATGCCAAGGTCATCCGGCCGCATGTGGTGCCGAAGAACTTCGGTGTGGTGGAAGAGGGAAAACTGTACCGGGCGGGCGAGTTGACGGTGTCTGCGACGCGCAAGGTGGTGGAAGAGCGGCACATCAAGACGATTATTGATCTTGGCGCGTACAGCGACAGCCCCACCGAGGAGCGAATCGCCCGCCAGACCGCCGATGCGCTTGGCGTTGAGCGACGAGTCTTCCGGCTCGAAGGGGACGGCACGGGAAATCCGAACGCGTATGTGGAGGCATTGCGAATCATCACCGATCCGAGCAAGCAGCCAGTGCTGGTGCATTGCTCCGCGGGGAGCCAGCGGACCAGTGCGTGCGTGCTGCTGTATCGAGAAATCGTGCAGGGCAAGCCGATCCCGACGCAGATGGATGAGGCATACGCCCACGGCCATGATCCGAAGAAGAACACGCGGATGAAGCCGTATCTGGAGCAGTGGCACGAGAAGATCGCCGCCGCGTTTCGGTCGAGGACGCTGATCGAAGGTCAGCCGCGGGCCGAAATAGATCCGTCCGTCAAGCCGTAGCGTGTACGCTCTGGCCGATGCTGGAGCGGTTGGCCCGACATTCCTGGATGCAGATCGCGCTGGTCGTGCTGGTGGCGGCGTGCGTGTATTTGCCGTTTCTGGGTGTGCGCCCGCTGGATTTTTCCGAGGGGCATCGGGCCGTGCCCGGTTGGACGATGCTGGAATCGCGGGATGTCTGGCATCAGAAGATGTTCGGGCTGACATACATCCGTAAGCCGCCGGGAATCGCATGGGCGATCGCGGCGAGTTCCGCGTGGCTGGGGGAAACGCCGCTGGCGGCCCGACTGCCAAGCGCGATCGCGGCGATGCTGATGAGCGGGCTGGCGTGGTGGTATGGGCGAAAGTGGTTCGGCGCGGCACGGGCTTTCCAGCCAATGTCTTTATCCGGTGAAAATCAAGAACACGGGCTGGAAAGCCCGTGCCACGGGATCGCGGGCGTCAGCGCAGGACTGGCGCAGGCGCTCATGCCGCTGATGTGGTCGCCCGGACGCACGGCCGAGATCGAGATGCTCAACAATCTCGGGACGCAGATGTTCGCGCTCGGGCTGATTGATCTGATGGTGTTTCGCACGGGCAGACGTGCGGAGACCGGCGAACACGACGAATCCCCCTTCGCCTTCCTCCGCGAACTCTGCGCCTCCGCGAGGGACATCTCCTTTCCGGCACTTGGCATCGTCCTCGCCGCGCTGGCCAAAGGCCCGGCGAGTCTCCCTGTGCTTTGTGGGGTGCTCATGGGCGGCTGTATCGCAGCGAGAACCATCCGCCCGCTGGCGACGCGTGGCGTGTGGATCGCCATGCTCTTCGGCGTAAGTGCGGCGGCGGTCCTGCTGCTCAAGTTCTTCATTGCGAATGACACGCCGGACGCGGTGCGCGAGGATGTGGCGGGGCAGTTCTTGTGGTCGGCCTCCCGCGCGATGGGCGTGGCCACGCTGTTGCCGGTGGCGTTCGCCAGCGCGATGCCAGGCGCAATCGCTCTACTCGCCCCATTCATGCGAGGTGCGGCCGAGCGTGATGGCTCAATTATCGCACGAACACTCGCGTGGGCATGGATCGTTTCAGTGCTGGTGCTCATGTGCGCGGGGGTGAGCAACGCGCGATACGCCATGCCCGCGGCGGTGTTGCTCCCACCACTCGTTCCGTTCGCGATCGCTCGTGTCCGAAGTCGTGCGTATCGGCAAGGGGACTCGGAAAGTGGCATCGCAGCACGGTTGCGTCGAATGGCCGTGTCGCCGGTGGTCTGGGCGTTGTTGATGATCCTCGGCGCGTGGTGGTTTCTGGTGCTCACATCGATCTCACCCACCGAGGATCAGAAGTCGAGTATTTCCGCCGCGAGCCATCTGGCCGGGCTGGTGACCGACAAGGGTGAGGTGTGGGCGGATGACGCGATTGAAGCCCGCCCCGACGTCATCTGGCAGATGCAGCAGGAATCTCCATGGCTGCATATGCGCTGGGCCAAACAGCAGATTCGCGCCGGCGAGATTCCCCAGCCGGGAGACTATCTGCTGATTCGCACCGACGCAGGCAGCGCGGAGGCCACGCGTTACGAGCACCTGACGAAGACGACCACGCTGATCCGCCTCGGCGCGGCTCAAGTGCGCCGCTATGAGTTCACGTTGTATCGCGTTCGCACGAACACCTGGCCGTTGCCGCCCTGAAACGCTGGCTCACGCCCGCTCGAACACGCCGCGTACCCGCCGGTGCCCGCCATCATCCACGAAGTCGTCCACAGGCCGCGCGGGCTTGAGCCCGACACTTTCCATCAGTTCAGTGAGTTCCATACGCGTCAGCGGCCATGGAGGCCCGTGGACCTGTTCCAGCAGTTCTTGCTCATCGCGACCCTGCGCCACCGCGATCAACGTTCCCCTTGGGCAGAGCAGGGACACCAGCGCGGCCGTCGCCTGCTCGCGCATCGCCGGTTCCAGCGATTGCAGCGTGCAGCACTCCACGACGAGTTCAAATCGATGCCGGAAACGCGTTGGCGGCGCGAGCAAGTCGCAGACGCAGAACGCGCTGGCCTGCGCGGGGAAGCGCGAGCGAGCCCAGTCCACGGCGGTCGGGGAGAGATCAAACCCGATGGCGTCGTAGCCCCGGTTGACCAGTTCGATCACGTCGTCGCCAAGCCCGCACCCGACCACCGCCGCGCGGCTGCCGGGACGGACGCGCCCCGCCGCTTCCGCGTTCAGCCACGAGACCAGCGCCGGGTTTGCACCGCCGGTTGCCCACGGCACCTTGCCGGGATCTCCATGCGCGGCACGATACATCTCGTCGTGCCACGCAGGGCCATGCCCGTGCAGGTCGATCACCACCGGGCCCGATGAGAGCCCGAGTCCGCCGCGCGTGGTCTGCGTTCTGATTTCGCCTTCCATAGCAGCACCTTTCCTGACTCCGACCACCGGCGGCGTAGAAGCCGCTGGTGTTTGGGAAGCACTCCACGCGGAGCGTGGAGGTACCCAAGAACGGTTTACCCCTCACCCGAAGTCGGTCGAACGGGCAAGCGACCAAGCGGCCGCGCCCATGTGGAAACTCAAAGGAAGTGCTCACTCAGTGTAACACAAATGGGACGCAAACCGGGTACGAACGGTGGAATGTCGGTGGATACCGGGACGATCCCGCTTGCCATCGGGCGCAGAATGGCCACAATGCCTCGGTCCCGGGCCGCTGGTCCGATAGAAACCGGCCGCGGCTGCCCGAAACAGGGCATCATCCCACGAAGGGCGATGCCTCAAAGTGAGCACCCTATGGCCTCCGTTGTTTTCTATTTCCAGGTGCATCAGCCGTTCCGTTTGAAGCGGTACACGGTGTTCGACAACTCACCGTTTTACTTCGACACACAGAAGAACGGGGACATTTGCCGCAAGGTCGCGGACAAGTGCTATCGCCCGGCGACGACGATGATCCTTGACCTTGTGAAGCGGAACAAAGGGCGGTTCAAGGTTTCGTACGCCATGACAGGCGTGGTGCTTGATCAACTCGCCGAGTTCTGTCCGGATGTGCTGGACATCTTCAAGCGTCTGGCGGACACCGGGTGCTGCGAGTTTGTGGGCGAGACGTACTACCACTCGCTGAGCTTTCTGTACTCGCGCCATGAGTTCACGGAGCAGGTGAACGCGCACACCAAGAAGATTCAGGAGCTCTTCGGGCAGACGCCCAAGGTCTTCCGCAACACCGAGCTGATCTACAACAACGATCTGGCGCACTATCTCAACGAGATGGTGGATGAGAAAGGCAAGAAACGCTGGCTTGGCGGCATCTGCGAGGGCGTGGACGGCATCCTCGGGTATCGTTCGCCGAACTACGTCTATCGCCCGCCGACCACCGGCGCGGGTCCGACGGGCAAACCCTTTGGCATGTTGCTGAAGAACTATCGATTGAGCGATGACATCGCGTTCCGTTTCTCCAACCGTGGCTGGGCGGAGTGGCCGCTGAGTGCGGACAAGTTCGCGACGTGGGTGAACAACATCAACGGCGACGGCTATCTCTGCAACCTGTTCATGGACTACGAGACCCTCGGCGAGCACCAGTGGGCGGACACGGGCATCTTCCAGTTTCTGGATGCACTCCCCGCCAAGATTTTCGATGTGAACCCTGGGCATAACCACTTCAATACCCCCAGCGAGGCGCTCACGCAGTTTGAGCCGGTGGGCGTGTACGACGTGCCGCACATGATTTCGTGGGCCGACACCGAGCGCGACCTGACGGCATGGCTGGGCAACGCGATGCAGTCCAACGCGCTGCTGGAAACTTACAAGCTGGAGAAGCCTATCAAGGACCGCTACGGCGAAGCCCTTGCGGCGGTCAAAGCCAAGCCCAACGATGCCGCGGCGGCCAAGGAACTCGACGACGCCGGATATCTCCTGGGTGACTGGCGCAAGCTCACCACCAGCGACCACTTCTACTACATGTGTACGAAGTACTGGGCGGATGGTGATGTCCACAAGTACTTCAGCCCGTATGACTCGCCATACGACAGCTACATCAACTTCATGAACGTGCTGGACAACGTGCGGACCCGGGCGACAGGCGTGATGGTGTAGCTGCGACGACCCCCCCCGCGCGAGCGGAGGGTGATTCCCGCGGGTGTAGCGATGTCGCTCCCATGGCTCGTGCCCCCTCCGGTTGCGCGGAGGGCTGGCAATCTGGTAGTCTGTGCTTCTCCGTGGTCAGGTGTTTCAGCCACGACAGGAGTCTGCACATGGGTCAGTTCACGGGTTTGCTTGGCGTCGCCGTCATGGTGGTGCTGGCGTTCTGTCTGTCATACGACCGAAAGCGGGTGCCGTGGAAGCTCGTGCTCGTTGGCATCGTGGTTCAGATGCTGTTGGCGGGTGTGATCCTCCGGATGCACGGCTTCGACATGATGCTCTTTGGGACCAAACGCCACATCCCCGGGCCGTCGGATGGGTTTCACGCGCTCGGCGAGTTTGTCAACCGGGTCATCCAGATGTCTCAGGCGGGGATCGACTTCGTCTTCGGGAAGGTGGGCGATGCGAGCGGGCCGTGGGGCTTTATCTTCGCGGTCAAGGTGCTGCCGATCATTATCTTTTTCTCCGCGCTCATGAGCGTTCTGTACTACATCGGCTTCATGCAGCGCGTGGTGGCTGTGCTTGCCTGGGGGCTGCGGACGACGCTGCGCGTGACCGGCGCGGAAGCCACCTGCATGGCGGCCAACATTTTCATCGGGCAGACGGAGGCGCCGCTCACCGTGAAGCCGCTGATCCCGCTGATGACACGGGCGCAGCTCATGCTCGTCATGCTCGGCGGCTTCGCGCACATCGCCGGATCGGTGCTGGGGGCGTATGTCATGATGCTCGGCGGCGACAACGCGGCGGAGCAGACGCGGTACGCCACGCATCTGATCGGCGCGAGCTTGATGAGCGCGCCGGCCGCGTTTGTGATGGCTCGCATCATCATGCCGGAGACGCAGACCCCGCCCGCCGAAGACCCGCGGAGCTTGCGGGCGGCCAGCGATGAGGACCACGCGAATCTCTTCGACGCCGCGGCGGGCGGCGCGACCACCGGGCTGAAGCTTGCTCTGAACATAGCTGCGATGCTGATCGCATTCGTTGCGCTCCTGGCGCTGGTGAACTGGCCGATCCATGCGATCGGCGAGATCGCTCCGATCAAGTCATTTCTGATGCAGCACGGATGGGTTGCGGTGGTGAACAGCAAGGATGGACCGACAACCACCGGCCTCTCGATTCAGGTCATATTGGGTTGGGTCTTTGCACCGCTCGCGTGGACGATGGGCATCGCCTGGGCGGATGCGTTCACGATCGGCGGCTTGCTTGGTGAGAAGCTGATTCTCACGGAGTTTGTCGCGTATCTCCATCTCGGCGAGGCG
>JBKJOD010000417.1:0-5102 GCA_046593245.1 Phycisphaerales bacterium | reverse complement strand
CGGTTTGATTCCATCAGCAAGGGCGTGATCGACGCCCGAGACATCATTTACTTCGCCACGCTCATCGCCGGGTGCCTGTTCGCCACCGGGGTGATCGTTGATGCAAAGAAGGGGGGCTGAGCAACCATGGCAAACAAAGGACTTATTTCGCTTGGAACCCTCGCGGCCGCGGGCATCATTTTCTTCGCAGTAAACATCGTGGCGAATCGTCTTTTCAAGGACGTTCGGACGGATCTCACTGAAGGCAAGCTGTACACTCTTTCTCCCGGCTCCAAAGCGATCGCACGCTCGATCAATGAGCCGATCACCTTGACGCTCTATTTCACGCCTAAGACAATATCAGATCTTCCGCAAATGCAGGCGTATGCGCCGCGCGTCAGAGAAATGCTCGAGTCATTCGTCCGCGCATCGGATGGCAAAGTCCGTTTGTCGATTGTTGAACCCCTCCCCTTCTCTGAGGAGGAGGACAAAGCTGTTGCCGCGGGCATCAGCGGCGCACCGACCGGGCACGGGGAAAACCGAATCTATTTTGGTCTCGCTGCCACAAATGCCATAGATCAAACGGAGAGAATCCCACTATTTGATCCGAGCAAGGAAGAGTTCCTCGAATACGACGTGGCGAAGCTGATCGCCGCGCTCTCGGACAAGCCGCGGAAGACGATCGGCGTGATGTCGTGGCTGCCTATTCAGGGAATGGAGCAGAACCCGATGATGCAGGGGCGCGGCACGCCGCCGTGGCAGATTTACACGCGGCTGAGCGAAGCGTTCGACGTGAAGCCCGTTGCGACGAATGCGAAGGAGATTCCCGCTGAACTCAAGACGCTGGTCATCGTTCACCCGAAGACCATGAGCGAGCCGACGCAGTACGCGGTTGACCAGTTTGTGCTGCGTGGCGGGCATGTTGTTGTCTTCGTCGATCCAATCTGCGACTCGGATGTGCCGCCTGGCATGAACCCGATGCAGGCGATGCAGCTTCCCAAAGCGAGCGATTTGCCCAAGCTCTTCGCGGCGTGGGGGGTGGAGCTTGAGCCGGGGAAAATCGCGACGGATACTTCCACTGCAATCAAGGTGAGCATCGGCCAGCAAGGGCGGCCAGAGGCGGTGCCGTACATTGCGTGGTTCCAACTCAGCAAAGACAAGAAGGCGATTAACGCGGCCGACCCTGTGACGGGGCAGCTGGAACGCATGATCCTCGCGACGCCGGGCGTGCTTAAGAAAAAAGATGGCGTTGGCACCGATGTGCAGCCGCTGCTCACGACGACGCCGACGGCCGCGGTCGCGGAGGTTTCCGCTGTTTCGTTCATGCCGGACCCGAAGAAGATGCTCGCGGATTTCAAGGAGGGCAACACGCCCCTCTGGCTGGCCGTGCGCATCACTGGGAAGGCCAAGAGCGCGTTTCCGGATGGCCCGCCCAAGAGCGACCCCAGCACCGAAGGGGACAAGAACTCGCCACCAGCGACGCCACTGCCGCATGTGGCGGAGTCGGCCGAGTCGATCGGAGTGATTGTGGTCGCCGATTGCGACATGCTCGCGGATCGCTACTGGGTGCAGGAAACCCGCATCGGCAATGTGCTGCTTGGGTACAACGAGGTCTCCGACAACGGCGCACTCGCGATCGGTGCGGTCGAGAATCTCTCCGGCTCGACCGAGCTCATGACCCTTCGCGCCCGCGGCAAGATGTCGCGGCCATTTACAAAGATGGAAGAACTCGAGACCGCCGCGGCCAAGAAGTATCAGGCAAAGGAAAACGAGCTGCAAGACCGCCTCAGAACGGCGGAGCAGAAAATCAATGAGTTGCAGAAGCAGAAGTCCGGCGGCAACAGCACGCGCATGGTGATGACACCCGAGCAGCAGAAGGCCATCGACGAGTTCAAGGTCGAGATGGTCAAGACCCGCAAGGAACTTCGTGATGTCAAGTTCTCGCTGGATAAGGACACGCAGTCATTGCAGACGCGGCTGATGGCAATCAACATCGGGCTGATGCCCGCGATCATCGCGATCTTCGCACTGGGGCTGGCGGGGTATCGGGCGAGTCGGAGGACGGCGGATCGGCAGCAGGCGAGTAAGGGGTAAGGGATTTGAGATTGAAGATTGTAGATTGTAGATTGTAGATTTGAGAGTGTAAATAAAAGATTCCTGACCGACACTTGGCTGGTTGCTCCATGAACACGAAAACACTTTCCATTCTTGGCTTTCTCGCCGTTGTTGGGATTGCGGGGGCGTACATCGCCACGCGGCCCGCGGCTTCGGAGTCCTCCGACGTTGCGAGTGGCGCATCCGCGAGCGGCCCCGGCGCGCCGCTGTTTCCTGAGCTGGCTTCCAAAGCGGATGCCGTCTCGACCATCGTCGTGAAGCGGGCCGCGACGCAGTTCACGATCAACAAGGATGGCGAGACGTGGAAAGTTGCGGAAAAGGCCGGATATCCGGCTAAACCGGAGGCCGTTCGTGCTCTGATCATCGGGCTCTCGCAACTGAAACTCGAAGAGCCCAAGACACAGCGACCGGAGCAATATTCCAAACTCGGTGTCGAGGATCCGGTCGCGCCGCCACCGGATTCCGCGGACAAGAACGTGCCGCAATCATCGCTGATATCGCTTAAGGACAGTGCGGGAAAGGAGGTCGCCGCGGTGATCCTGGGCAACCCGAAGTACGGCGGCCAGGGCGTCGTCGGCTCCGGCTCCTCGGGTGTGTATGTTCGCAAACCGGGAGACAAGCAATCCTGGCTGGCGATGGGCACGGTGGAGATGCAGCGCGAGCCGATCGGCTGGCTGGAGAGCAAGTTCGCAGATATCAAGCGTGATCGCATCAAGAGCGTCGTCGTTTCGCATCCCGTCGGCGGTACCGTTACCGTCTCGCGCGACAAGCAGGCCGACCCGTTCAGCGTAAAGGATATTCCGGCCGGGCGGGAACTCAAAGACCCCGGCGTCGGCGAGGGGATCGCCGCGACGCTGACCGGGATGACGTTCCAGGATGTCGCTCCGCCCAGCGCGATGGAGGCATCGGCGGGTTCGGACTTGAAGCCTGGCCCGACCATCACGCTTCGCACATTCGATGGCTTGATCGTCACTGCAAGTAGCATCACCAAAGACGCCAAGGCATGGTGGCGTATGGCCGCGAGTGCGGACGATGCGATTCTCGCGACGCTTCCCCCCACGGCGGCCGCCGCGAGCGCGACCACCGCTGATGGCGCCAAGCCCGATGCACCTGCGACCCCGCCAAGCACCCCCGCCGCACCGCCCGTCGGCACGGCCGAAGCGATCAAGAAAGAAGTCGCGGACCTGAATGCTCAGTGGTCGCCCTACGCGTTCGCGCCCGCGGACTGGAAAGTGAAATCTGTGAACACACCGCTCGCAGACATGCTGAAGGAGCAAACACCAGCTGTGCCAGCGTCGTCTGTACCCGGGATGCCATTGCAGGGAGTGCCAGGGCAACCTTGACTCAGAACGTGAGAGTGATTCGAGGCAGTTTGTGCTGGTTGCGTCACCGCTCGCAGCAAACGGCCCATGCCACCCAGAGAGAAGCACTGCCCAACTACTCCAGCATCCACCCCTTCTCCTGATCCAGCCGCAGCAGCTCCACCGCCGCGTCGCCGCTGATGCGCTCGGTCTGCATGGATGCCTCCAGCACTTGCTCATCGGTCATGTGCGGGAGGATGCTTTCCTCCACGTATGGCTTGATGAGCGGCCAATCCTTCTCAAAGTCGCCCGTCAGCCGCAGCAGCGGCAGGCCCGCAGCCGTGAGCACTTCGTCGATCATTTGATCATTCCCCCCGGCGACTCTGCGTGCATCAACCCCCGCCTTCGGCACCAGCAACACCGCCACCAGCGGCTTCCACGCACGCCGATCACAGAGAACCAGGTCCACCGATCGCACACGCACCCGCCTGCGCCAATCGCGCCAGTCCGCCGGGTCGCGCCCATCGGGCTTGGTCGGTGTCAGCAATGAGTCCAGCCGCACGCGTGGGCAGATCATCACCCAAGCAGGAACACGACGCGAGAGCAGGTTCACGAAACGCCCGGTCTTGCTGGTGAACAGCGCCTCGCGCAGAACAAAGGGCGGCGTTGTCAGCATCATCTCGCCATCGGGCGTGTGGACGATCCGGCCTTGCACGGCGGGCGGGGCCGAGGCAATCACACGCGGCGAAGGAATCGGGAGCGAACCCTCATCCGAAACCGGGATCGCCGCAACCAGCTCCCGCTCAGGAGCCATCGGCACCCGCTCGCCTGTGTCCTGAATTGCGAATCGGCGCCGACGATCCTCAACAGCCTTCTTCTGTGCCGACTTACCCCGAAGTGCCACGCCCACCGCAATCGCGGCAACAAGCAATACCAGGATGAGCAGGCCCCAGAGCATGTGGAATAGATGAAAGCCGGAAATGAACCGCCGCCGAGGTCCTTCGACACCGGCGGCGGTCCTGTTCTGCCCTCATACATCCATACGGGCTGCTGGACGTGAGGTGGCTCTGAATGGCCGCAAAATATCAAAAATCTGCCGCCGACCAGCAAATCCTGTCAGACATGAAGCCGGGCGATGCGTGCGGCGGCCTCTTTCATGCGCGCGGCGTCCACCGTCAGGGCGAGCCGAAACCACTCTTTGGCCCGTGGGCTGAACCCGGAACCGGGGACTATGACGGTGTCCGCCAGTTCCAGAACCCGTCCGGCGAAGGCCATCGAATCCATGTGTCCAGCGGCGGTTTTGGGTGTTCTGGCCCAGACGAAGAAGCCCGCCTCGGGGGGATGAACCTCGCAGCCCGCTGCCCGGAGGCCGGGAACGATGACATCCCGACGCTCGCGGTACAGGTTCCGCATGCGCTCCACGGTGGGGTGATTGTAGTTGTCCAGGGCGGCGGCCCCGGCAACCTGGATGGCGTTGAAGACCCCGGAGTCCACGTTGGCCTTGACGCCAGCGAGCGCGGTGATGATGTCGGCGTGGCCAACGGCGAAGCCGATGCGCCAGCCGGTCATGTTGAATGTCTTGGAGAGGGAGTGGAACTCGATGGCGGGGGTGGAGTTGATGTCGGCGTTCGGTGCCTGCCAGATTGAGATCGGCTTGTGCTCGAAGTAAAGCTCGGAATACGCGAGGTCGGAAGCAAGGATGCACCC
>JBKJOD010000247.1:0-6165 GCA_046593245.1 Phycisphaerales bacterium | reverse complement strand
GAAGACGCCGGGCCGGATGAGCGGGAGCGTGATGGAGGTGAGCTTTTTCCACGCGGGGCAGCCGAGGTTGTCGGCGGCCTCTTCGAGCGCGGGGTCAAGGTTCGCCAGCGCGGCGGTGGCGTTCAGATAGATAATCGGGTACAGGTGCAGGGCATCGACGATGACACAGCCCCAAAACTTGCTTGTGCCCAGAAAGTCGATGGTGCCGACGCCGATGTGCCCGAGCGCGGCGTTGATCGCTCCCTCTCGACCCAGCAGCGCGGCCATGCCGATCGCGCCGACGAAGGGCGGCAGGATGAGGGGCACCAGCACGAGCGCGTTGAAGACACCCTTGAGGGGGTAGAGATACTTCGCGGAGAGAATCGCCAACGGCACCGCGATGAAGATACAAAGCGTCGTCGTGGTCATCGCCATCTTCACGGAGTTGTACAGACACTCGCGGATGCTTGGGTCCGAGAGGGCGATGCCGATGTGCTTGAGCGTGAAGTGATCCGTCCCATCCGCGGCCCGCTCCACCACCGCGCCGCGAACCGTGAGAATGATGGGGTACACCAGCAGGACCAGAAGAATGCCCGTGAGGATCGCCCAAAGCGAGTAGCCCGAGAGCGTGCGAAGGATGGCGCGGAGGGGGTTCACGGCGGGCGGAGTATACCCGATGGATTGGGCCGATTGCCTGATATTCATTGAGGAGGGTGGCACTGGAACATTTCGCGCCTAGCGCCGGCTAACTTGCGCCAAGTCGCGCAAGCGGCCACACTTGCATTCTGAACTGGCCGTTCAAGAAGGAGGCAAGTGTGGACCGCGACATTTGGATCGTTCTGGCGTGCGCTGCGCGGGCCGCGTGCCGAAAGCTCGGACGCCCGCGTCGGCGCTTCGAGTTCTCCGACCGGCTCATCATACTGCTCTGGCTCTGGGCCACACTGCATGACCGGCCCATCTGCTGGGCGTGCCGGAAGAGCAGTTACAACTCGCTGTTTCGGCCCAGGCGTCTTCCCAGCGTCTCGCAACTGTGCAAGCGGCTGGGCACCGAGCGGTTTGAGCAGGCCAGGCTGCTCCTGCATGAGATTCTCTCGGCCAAGGGCCGGGAGGATCTGCTCAGCTACCTTGACGGCAAGGCCCTGGTGATCAACGACTATTCCACTGATCCGGATGCACGCAACGGCATCGCTTCGGGCAAGTTCCACTTTGGATACAAGCTCCACGCCCGCGCCACCAAGAGCGGCTTTGTGCCCGAATACCGGGTGCTCTCGCTCAACGAGGGTGAGCCCAATACCGCGAGAGAGCTGCTCGCCCATCTTCCCTCGGGCTCGCTGGTGCTGGCCGACAGCAACTACGACAGCCGACATCTTTATCGAGCGGTGGCCGATCACGGCTCGTCCCTGCTCACGCGACTCAAGGGCCAAAGCCGCCAGAAGCACAACTTGCAGAGCATGGGTCCAGCCCGCCGCGCGGCCCTGCGGACCTGGCAGACCAAGCCCAACTGGTGCGAGCACGCGATGCACGAGCGTGACGAGGTCGAGCGGATCTTCGCACACCTGACAAGCTTTGGCGGAGGCCTCGGGCCGCTTCCGCCCTGGGTCCGTCGCCTGTCACGGGTACGCCGATGGGTGGACGCGAAGCTGGCCATCTACCACGCACGACTGATCGTCCGGCAGCGTGCCCTCGCCGCTTAGAGGAGAAATGTTCCACTGGCGGCTTGCCCGCCAGTGGGTTTTACTTCCCACCCATCATTGGCGGATAGGCTGCCAGTGCAACAATCGAGACTGCACGTAGACCAAGGTGGGCGAGGTGCCGGCAGGATGGATCATCCCCCGACTACACGATTGGGGCGGTTGTTCCCTGTTTGCCGCGCGATCGCATTGATCAACTCCACGGTTCGCACCAGCCGATCGAGCGCCTCGCTCGCACGCTCCGACGGAAACCTTCCGTACCAAGTGGCGCGAACGACGCCGCCGATCGAACTCCAGCGCTCCTCCGGCCAAGGGGCGCGGAGAATGTACGTAGGCAAGAGTGTTTCAGCGATTTCAGGCCTTCCTTGGTACATGTACCACGAGCGTTCAAGCGCGGGGTCATTGAAACCCGACAGTGGCGCACGCAAGAATCGCTCGAGCCCGCGGTGCCCGATGGCCAGCGGCGGGCCGATCCGAAACAAGCTTGGACATGCGCTCGCGGCGGTTTCGAGCATTGTCACCCTGCCGTGGCACACCTCCTGCGGGGTCGCGTGCTGATCCACGTCGGCGAGTGTGATCGTGATGCTTACGCCACGATGCTCCCCGCGCAACAGCGTGAGAGTGCCAGCGTGTTCGGAATCCTTCTTGCGATGTGCTTCGAGCACCGCACTTCGCAGCGAGTGGTCCTCGATCGACCGGAACCCGAGGTGAACAAACGGCTTTGCTTCCTGTTCCGCGTGCTCGATCGTCTTTCGCTCGCCGCACAAGAGCCAATACGCCGTGAAAACTGCGAACAAGCAGCCCAAAACGACCTCGACGTAGTGCCCGCTGAACCACATGATTACCGCCGCGACTCCGGCGGCTGGCGGTAGGAGATACTCCCACCACGACGGACTCAGGTATGAGACAATGCCGCTGTGCTTGACCACGCGCCGAGTGTATCAGCCCGACGACGCGGTACCTTAAGCATCGCGGCATGACGGTTTATTGTCCCGGTGCCTTCAGTTCCCCCGGCCCCAGCGTCACAATCGTCACCGCCCCCAAATCACGGCGCGCCAGATACGCGTTCGCCTGTTCGATCGTCAGCGCGGCGTATTGGGCGGCGATTTCCTCCAGGGTGCGGGGGCGGCCCAGGCGGTACATGTCGCCGACGAGGGAGGCGGCGCGGCCGCCGGTGCTTTCGCTGGAGAAGATCAGGCCGGAGCGGATGCCGACCATGGCGCGCTGGAACTCTTCGGGGGTGATGCGGCCCGCAGGGGTATTGACGCGGCGCAGTTCGGCCATCAGGACATCGAGGGATTCCTGGGCTCGCTCCGGCGTGGTACCGACATACGCGAGCACGCGTCCGTAGTCTCGATCGGCGGAGTAGCTTTCGCTCACGGAGTAGCAGAGGGCGCGCTTCTCGCGGACCTCGGTGAACAGCCGCGCGGCCATGCCGCCCGAGAGCACGCTGGCGACGATGCGTTCTGGCTTGGAATCCGCGTGGGGCTCGGGCGGCGCATCGTGCATCAGCACGATCTGCACCTGTGATGATTTATCGGGAAGATGGTGGTAGGTGCCGCGTGTGGCGGAGGGCGTCGGCGTGAGCGCTGGTGCGTTGCCGGTCCAGTTTGCCAGCAGCGCGTCGATGCGTGAAGCGATGGCATCCGGTCCGCCTGCGGCGTCGAGGTCGCCGGCGATGCCAAGGATGGAGCCGAGGGAAGTGCCGTGGCCGCGCGGGCGGGCGTGGGTTTCCCAGGCGCGGAGCAGGTCATCGCGGGTGATGGCTTCGAGCCCTTCGAGGGTGCCCATGCCGCTGCGGTTCAGTGGCGATGGATTGTGGCGCTCGCGGATCGTGAGCACGGCTCGCTCCTGCGGATCGTCTTTGAGGCCATCGAGGGATTGCAGCGCGAGATCGCGCGAGGCGTCGATGGCGTCGTCTTCCAGTCGTGGGCGACGGACCATGTCCACGATCAGCGGGAGCGCGCTGAGCAGGCGGTCTCCCAGTAGCGTGAAGCTGAGCCGCATGTGCAGCGTGGCGGCATCCGCGGAGCGACCGACGCCGAGTGCGTCGAATGCGTCGGCCTGGGCGCGGGAATCCAGATCACCAGCGCCGCGCAAAAGGAGTTCGGACCAGAGCGTGGATATGCCCAGTCGATCCGCGGGGTCAGTCGCGGATCCACCGGGCAGGAGCCATGTCAGCCCGACGGAACGCACGCCGGACATCTGCTCCATGACCAGGGGCATGCCGCAGGAAAGGATGCGGGTGGTGATGGGCAAGGGGGATCCTGTTGGGCGTGGCATGGGCTTTCCAGCCCATGAGTCTTGGTTGAACGATTGATGCAAGCGGAGAAAGACACGGGCTCGCAATCCCATGCCACGGAGAAAGACATGGGCTGGAAAGCCCATGCAACGACATCAGGGGGCGTCGGCGGGCTCGACGAGTGTGTAGCGATCGAGATTCAGCACGACGAGTTCACCGTCGGCTTTGCGCAGCTCGAGACGATCCAGCCAGAGCTTGTCGTCTTTGCTGTGGGCGTACCAGGAGCCGGTTTTCTGCTGGCCCAAGCGCAGAACAACGCCTTCCACGGAGGTGGTGATGACGCCTTGCTGGCGCGGGGTCTGCTGGGTGACTTTGACGCGGTCGCCAACGCGGGTGTGCGTGAGATTCGACATGGCGGCAAGCGTAGGGAATCAAAGTGGTACGGGCGTACCAGCACGTGTCTGGGCAGCGGCGGCCCAAAGGGTGGGTGGTGGGGTCAAAGGCAGTTCGGGCGAAGCGCCCGAAACATGGGCTGGAAAGCCCATGCCACAAAGGCAAAGGCGCTTTGGGCGATGCGACCGAAACACGGCTCGGAGAGCCGTGCCACCCGAAGAACATGGGCTGGAAAGCCCATGTCACGCAAAAAATGCGGCGGCGTACGAACGCGACATATTCGGGCGTTCGATCCGGCGGGGGCTGACCGGCCTCCCGATGGATCGCTCTCGCAGCGACCGAAACATGGCGCGTCACGCACGCCGCCGCGAAGCAGGAGGCGGGGAAAGTGGGGACGACACTGCACCGCATCGCGTGGCGGAACAGCCGCGGATGCAGGGCAGATAATGGGATGTGAATCCTGCGCGTCCGTTCGCCGGATCTCTCAATCGCTCCGATGGACGTGCGTCACTGAATCAAGCCGGGCATCGGTCTGCCGCTTCGTGGTGCGAGGAGTCGCACGGGCTGCGCCGGCTGGTGACGAATGAATATACGGCAAGGGTTCCAAGAGGTCTGCATGAATTGGAAATGTCCGCTCGCAATTTTTCGACGCGATCCACCTCAACTGGGCAATAAACGATGCGCAAGCACTGCGCGATGCAGGATATCAAGCGTCGGCGGACGCTGGTTCGCGCTACTTGTGAGCGGGGCCTGAGCGGTCTTTGGGGCAGCGATCCCAGCCGAGTGCGGCGGCGGCCTGCTCTTCCAGAGCGAGTGCGATCTCGGCCGAGGTCGAGTCTTTGGTAAAGGTGCGCACCGGCATGAACTTCACAATGGAGTGGCTGGGGCGAAGCAGACTGAGATACGCCGAATCGACTTTGGGCGTGCCGCGTATGACGACGGGCAGCACGCGGGCATTGCTCTTGAGTACAAGCAGACCGATGCCGGGGAGATAGGGATTGATCCGCTCCCTGGGTCGTTCGATGCCGCCCTCTGCGAAGATGCCGATGACGGCGCCGGATTGGAGGTGCCGGATCGCGTTTCGGATCGATGTGGAGTCGCGCCCGTTTTGATCCACGGGAATGACCTCGATCCATGTCCACAATCGCGCAAAGGGCGCGAGCATCATTTCCCGCATCATCATCCAGCGGATGTCAAAGGGGCACGCGGAGTGGATGAGCAATGGATCGACGCCGGCCGTGTGATTGGAAACGACCACGAGCGGGCCTGGTGCCGGATCGCCGCGCTTCCAGTGCGGGATGTGTTCGAGCCCCTCGAAGCGGACGCGATGGACAAGCCGCGTGTAGATGCAGACCACCAGCCACGCGAGGGTCCAGTCGCCGCCTTCGCGCGGGGAATGTTCCACAGCGCGAGCCAGCAGGATGAGCGCGGCCCACGCCAGAAGCAGAAGAGTGATGACTTGACTTGCGACCAATCGTCGATGTTAGCCCGTGCAAACGAGGAGACAGTCGCTGTCGTGTCAGAGGCGTTGTTGGGCACTTGGGGAACTTTGGTAAGCGTGAGAACTGAAGTCTTCCCAGTTTGACGCGGACGTGATCCAAACACATTGCATTGCAACGTCCGCCTATTACGGATTTGACGACTATCCGCATTTTCCCTTGTTTTCCAGCGCGGAATCCGTATCTTCATGTCATCGCGTATTCGAGCAGGTCAGCGTTGCCTCTGCGGCAGCGCACTCGGAGGCGCAATCAGCGGCTCTCTCGACCGCTGGCATCTATTTCGTGTGAAGGAGTTTCCAATGTCCTTGCGTATCGGACTGCCGCTTGCGGCCATTGCTATTGCTGTCGGCGCCGGCTCCGC
>JBKJOD010000220.1:0-4081 GCA_046593245.1 Phycisphaerales bacterium | reverse complement strand
CTCACGGCACAATCTTCACCACGCTCGACCGCCCCATCAGCATCTCGTACACCACCTCAACATCCCCCGCGTTCATCCGCACGCACCCCATTGACATCTCCTTGCCGATGGAGTCCGGCACCACCGTGCCATGGATGCCGTAGCCGGTGAACGCCTTGGTCTTCTCGTCCATCCCCACCAGCCCGATCCAGCGTTCGCCGATCGGGTTCTTCGCATCGTCCTTGTCGAACTTCTCGCCGGTGCGCGGGTTCACCCACGGCGGGTTGATGAGCTTCGAGCCGTCCTTCACGGTGAACGCCCCGATTGGCGTCACGCCCTTCTCGCCAAGCCCCACCGGGAACGAGCAGATGTAAATCCATCCCGGCTCCGCACCAGCCCCCAATCCGCTCGTTCCGATCGCGCTCGGCGCAATCGCCGGCCCCGAGTAGATATCCATGCGGAACGCGCTCTTGCTGACCACCGCATGGAACGGGCCTTTGACAATCTTCAACTGCTGCCCCACCCGCAGCGAGCTCGGGCTGACGGCGTTCACGCGCTGGATGAAGCCGCTCTCCGTCACCGAGTTCACCTTGCGGCTGATCTTGATGAGCGAATCACCCTTCTCCACTTTGTACGAGTCCACCATCGGATCATTCGGGAACGCGTTCGCCGAGAACACGAGTTCCTTGTTCAGGTCACTCATCCACTTTCGGATACCGTCGCGGTCCTTCTCGCCAACGCGGGGATCAACCAGAATCTTGTTCAGATGCGCCCGGGCTTCCACCAATCGCTTCTCCGCGATCGCCCGCTCCGCCAAACCCTGCACCGCAGCCAGTTCACCCGGCAGGCCGGATGCATCCGGCTGCGTGCTCGCCAGCGGATCGCGCACCATCGGCGTCGCGGTTGGGGGCGAAGTCACCACTCCCGGAGCGGCCTGCGTGGTCGTCCCAGTTCCAGTCGAACCCGAAGCCGGAGTTGCCGTCGGAGTGCTCGTCGGCTTGGTGGCGTTCGTGAACGCCGGAAGTGCGTTTGTCGGTGTCGTCGCATTTGACGGCCGCGTACGCCCGCCCATCTCCAGCACCGTCGGCTCAATCTTCGGTGTCGCGGGGGTTGCCACCGGTGTCGCCGCCGCGATCGGGTCCTTCAGCGGCGGAACCGCACCACCCGCCGCGCTCGCATCCGCTTTCGCCTGCTGCGGCCCAAGAACCGCCGCGCCCCCGCCATCCCGGCTGCGCACCAGATAAATGAACCCCGCGCCGACAATCAGCACCAGCAGCGCGAGCCCCACCACCCGCTTCGATCCCGATCGGTTCGCTTTGTCCAGCGCGCCCGACGACCGAACATTCGATGACCCACGCAGTGTCTGAGATTGCAATGCCATGTGATTCCGTTCCTGGGTTCTCCGACTCTCCGAGCCGGGTTCCTCTTCCTGTCTTGTCCACGCATCCCGACTGTCAAGTCCGAATGCTCACCACCACAACTTGATTCTTGTCCGCCCGCTCTGTCCGCGTCGCCAACACCCCCTCGCGCGGCCCAATTTCTCGGCCATTCGCACCCAATCCATACACATTCCCCGCACGTTCCCGGCTCGCTCCCTCACGCCGCCACGCCCGCCCGAATCACCTCCGTCGGCGTCACGATCCACTCCACCCGCGCATCGTGCCCCTCCACCGGAACCGCATCCACCACTTGCTGATCAAATGCGACCGCCACCCGCACCGGCCGCCCGGCACCACTACCGCTCAGCCCCCCAAAAAACCTGTCATAAAACCCGGCCCCGCGCCCGATCCGGTTCCCGCTCCGGTCAAACCCGAGCCCCGGCACCACCACCACATCAATCTCGGTAGCAGGTACCTCCGCCGCCCCCGGCCTCGCCATGCGCACACCCTTCCCAGCCGGATCGTCCACCAGATCCGTTGTCAGATTCCCCACCACCACCGGCACCATCCTCCCACCCTCCCACTCCACCCGCGGCACACACAACCGGCACCCCCGCACCGAGAGCCCCTCCGCCAGCAGCCGCAGATCAACCTCTCCCCGCTCCACCATCGGGGCATACAGCATGACCGTGGATCCCGCCGGAAACAGCTCCGCGACCAGTGCCCTCCCGCACGCCGCGCCCGACCGCGCGGCCCGCTGCTCAGGGCTCAACCCGGCGAGCAGACCTTTCAACCGCTCTCGAAGTGCTTGTTTGGTATTCATCCAATGCTCAGATTTCAGACACCCTGCACTGTACGGTGGAGTCGATCACCATCCCAGCCAACGAAAACACCATTGACTCGCGGTCGCATTATTGATACCATACAAGCACGATCATGCCCAAGACAAACGTGATCCTCTACGCGGAAGCCGATGGCTCTTCACCAGTCTTCGACTTCCTCCAGCACCTCCGCGAGCGCAAGGAAAAGGCCTTCGCCAAGTGCATGATCCGCTTGGAGCGTCTCGAAGCTCTCGGCCACGAGCTTCGCCGCCCGGAGGCCGATCTGCTCCGAGACGGCATCTACGAACTTCGCATCCGCCTCGGAACCGTCAACTATCGCATCCTGTACTTCTTCGCGGGCAAGCAGATCGCCGTCGTCGCGCACGCGATCACCAAGGAGGCAGAGGTGCCCCGCCGTGAGATCGACATCGCGGTCCAGCGCATGACCGCTTTTCTCTCCGATCCAAAGACTCACTCGTTCGCCCATCCCACCGAACCCGACCATGACAACTAGCCCCAAATCACGCAAGACCACCGACGCACTCACGATCCTCCGCACCGTGGCGGGCAAGAGCATTCGCATGGAGACACTCCTCCAGCGCGAACGTCTGAACGCAGCCGTGGCACGGCAGATTCACGACGCCCGCGTTGCCGCCGGCCTCTCGCAGCGCGAACTCGCCAAGCTCGTGGGCACCTCGCACTCGGTCATCAACCGACTCGAAGATGCCGACTACGACGGCCATTCACTCTCGCTGCTCAAACGAATTGCCGCCGCCCTGCACCATCGTGTTGAAGTACGCTTCGTGCCGCAACGCAAAGCCGGTTGAGCCAGGATCAAGGTTCATCCCCCGCCCGCAACCGCTTCGCCTCCTCCAGCCGATCCTTCAGCAGCTTCTCCGCCCCGAACTCCGTCGGCTGGTAGTAGCTCTTCGTCACACCCAAATAGTCCTGCGCCCCGACCCTCCCGAGCAGCCGCGATGGAATGCCGTGCTCGTGCGTGTAGTTGTACGAATCACCCTTGCCGCCCGCCGCGCCCCCCGCGCTCTTGTCGCTCGCCTTGCGCACATTCCCATCCTTGATGTGCTTGGGCACTGCCACCGTCCGCCCCTCGCGCACATCCTCCATCGCGGCGTCGATCGCCTTATAACTGGCATTGCTCTTGGGCGCGAGCGCAAGGTAACAGATGCATTGGCTCAGCGTGATCCGCGCCTCGGGCATGCCGATCCGCTCCACCAGTTCCCACGTTGCCGCCGCCACCATGATCGCCCGCGGGTCCGCATTGCCGATGTCCTCGCTCGCCAGGATCGCCAGCCGCCGCGCGATGAACCGTACATCCTCGCCCGCCTCCAGCATCCGCGCCATCCAATACAGCGCGGCGTCCGGATCGCTCCCGCGCACGCTCTTGATCATCGCGCTCGCCGCGTCGTAGTGCTCATCCCCCGACCCGTCATACACCGCGGCCTTCTGCTGGATTGATTCCTCGGCATCCGCGCGAGTGATGACCACAAGGGGTGGCACTTGCAGCTCGCCTGCCAGTGGTGTGTCCCCCGCACTCATGCCACTGGCAGGCAAGCTGCCAGTACCACCTGATACGCTGGAAACCACCGCTACTTCCAGCGCCGTCAGTGCCCGCCGCGCATCCCCATCGCTCTTCACCGCCCACACCTTCAGCGCATCCTCATCCACCCGTACGTCTAACTTCCCATACCCCCGCTCAGGGTCCGCGATCGCCCGCCGCAGCACCTGCACGATCTCCTCCTCGCTCAACGGTTCTAGCCGAAACAGCGTCGAGCGGCTCACCAGCGCGCTGTTCACTGCGAACAGCGGGTTCTCCGTTGTCGCCCCGATCAGCGTGATCAGCCCACGCTCCACATCCGCCAGCAAAACATCCTGCTGGCTCTT
>JBKJOD010000005.1:0-7608 GCA_046593245.1 Phycisphaerales bacterium | reverse complement strand
TCGGTAGAAGGGTACACGAAATCTCAGCGCGAGCGAGCAATCACGGTCAACCGCTTGCCGCCGCATCCGTATACTTCCCGGTCAGTGTTCCGGGCCTCACTCTCGCGATGGGTACTCTTCCAATGCCTACACAGGTCCAGACCTCGGCGATCCAGCGACTCCGCGACAATATCTCCAGCGTGTTTCTCGGCAACGCGCATGTGGTGGATCAGGTTATCTGCTGCCTGCTGGCCAAGGGGCACGTCCTGATTGAGGATGTGCCTGGAGTGGGAAAAACCGTCCTCGCCACCGCGCTCGCTCGCTCCATTGATTGCTCGTTCTCGCGCATCCAGCTCACGCCCGATCTGCTCCCGTCGGACATCATCGGCGTGTCGCTGTTTCGCTCCGACAGCTTCGCGTCGCCGGGTGTGAACGGCAACGGCAGTGGGGGAGCAGGCGGAGGTGCCAACGGCCACGGCCTGCGCGGCGGCTTTGAGTTCAAACGCGGCCCGATCTTCGCGAATATCGTCCTCGCCGACGAGATCAATCGCACGCCCCCTCGTACGCAAACCGCTTTGCTCGAAGCCATGAGCGAGGCCACCGTCACCGTTGACGGCAAAACCTACGGGCTGGATCAGCCCTTCATGATCGTTGCCACGCAGAACCCCTTTGACTTCGAGGGCACGTATCCACTTCCCGAGAACCAGCTCGACCGCTTCTTCATGCGGATCAATCTCGGGTATCCATCCGCCGCCGTTGAGCAGCGCGTGCTCTCCCTTCGCCCCGGTGATCACGCCCTGCACGCGCTCAAGCCCGTTCTGAAGGCCGCCGATGTCTTGGAGCTCCAGCGCGAAGTGGACGCCGTTCGCCTCGAACAGCCGCTAATTGAATACATCATCGCGCTCGCCGGCGCAACCCGCTCCCGTGATGATCTGCAAGTCGGCCTCTCCCCGCGCGGCGCCCTCGCGCTCGCCCAAGCTGCCCGCGCCACGGCCGCTCTCAATCAGCGCGACTATGTCGTTCCCGAGGACATCCTGCAAAACGTGCTCCCCGTGTGCGCCCACCGAATCATCGGCCGCACCTATTCCTCCCCCATGCGTGGTATCAGCGGCCCGAGTGGCACGCCAATGTATCCGCCCGATTCCACCCAGGGCATCCTGACAGCGATTCTGCAAACGCTTCCGAGCCCGGTCTGATGCGACTCACGGGTAGAATCGACCATGCCTCGCCTCATCCGTGTTACCCACAACGGCCCGATCAAGATCGAGCCCTCCCTCAAGCCCATCTGGGTCTGCGCCTGCGGTCTGAGCCGCACGTATCCGATCTGTGACGGCACCCACAAGGCATGCCGAGAGACCGAGCCAGACCCCGCCGCGTTGTATGTGTATGACGCCGACCGTCGCTACATCGTGGAAACGCGCGCGGATGCGCCGCCGCCGTCGCCGCAATAAGTTGTCAACGCTGTGCACGCCGGTTCGCGTCAGAGCCAGCTCATTCAGGGCGTGTGCTCAACCTATCGGAGCTTCTTGGCTTTCTCTGACGGCTTCACCGGGCTCGCCTGCAGATTGCCCGATCCGGATCCTTGACTGTTCGCTGGTTTCGTGCTGGGCACGTCCTTGCATCGCTCGTACAGCCACGCATCCACCGCCTCCACAACCTGCTCGTGAAACTCCTTGGCGCGCTGGTCGGTCCCACTGGGCAGATTGTCGCACAGCACGCTGAACGCCACCCGTTTGCCGGTCGCCGCGTTGGTCACGTATCCCGAAAGCGTCCGCACCTCACGGATGTATCCGCTCTTGGCCCGCACCTCGTTGTGCAGTTTCGCGCCCTTGAATCGCTTCCGGAGCGTACCTTCCTCGCCCGCCACCGCCAGCGATTGAACAAACACCTCTCCGTTGGCCGCTTCCGAGAGCGTCTTCAGCCAGCGCGTCATCACGTCTGGCGTGATCCGATTGTTTCGGCTGAGCCCGGAGCCATCGGCCAGCACCAGCGACGCCGCGGCGTCCGCTCCCAGATGTTCCTTCACCTGCATCCGCACCACCGCCGTGCCGCTCCCCCAGGTTCCCGGCTGCCCAGTCACCTTGTGCCCAATGAGCTTGCAGAAAGACTCGGCGTACAGATTCTCCGAATCGACATTGCACCGTTCCAACGCTACCGAGAGCGGCGTGCGCACCACGGCGACGACCTTCTCGCTCTCCGCCGCCGCGGCGAGTGTTTCATCCGGCGACACCAGCCGCGCCGTGATCCCCTTCCCCGAAGCACCGAGCCCGGCCTTGGTTGCCCGATCCGCCAGCGCACGCCCAAAGAACAGTCCCGGCTGATCCACCGTCACCGCGATCGGCTCCGTGAGCGCGGACTTCACCGTGCCGTGCAGCTTGAATCTGAACGCATCCCCGCCGTTCGCTGGCTCGCGCTCCAGCCACACTTCCGTGTTGCCCTCTTTCACAGTCCGGGCAAGCCGCGTGATCGTGATCCATGATCCGCTCGGCTCCGTTCGGCTTCCCGCCTCCGCGTTCGCCGATCCGCCGGGTGTCACATACACATTGAGCAGATTCGCGTGGAAGTTCAGACCGCTCACCTCGGCGCAATACGCGCGGCTGAGCTGCTCCTTCGGCCAGTCCGGATGCACATAGTCGCGATCGAACACGCGATCATCAACAACGATCTCGCGAATCCCCGACACCCCCGCCTTCTTCACCGAATCCACCAGCCGATCCACGAACTGATCCACGCCCAGGTGCATCGCGTCCAGCAGTTTCGGCTCGCCGAATCCTGGATCGCCCGCGCCGACGACAATCAGCCGATCCCCATCCACAACGATCTTCGTCTGATACTCAAAGTCCTTCCCCAGCACCAGAAACGCCGCGCCACTGGTGAACAGCTTGAGATTCGATGCAGGCGTGAACCCCGCCTCCCCATTTCCCGCGCTCAGTCTTACCAGTTGCTGTCCGGTGGAAAGATCCAGCACGCTCACCCCGACATGCGCACTCCCCAGCCGCGCCTGCGCGAGCGCATTCTCCACCCGCTTCTCCAGCGTCTGCCCACACGCGCCACCCGCAAACGCACACATCGCCGCGATCGCCCACGCCATTCGCCCGCCCCTGCGAGTTCCGACGAAGCGCGATGATCCCAAAACAGCGGCGTCCATTCCCGACATGACATGCTCCCGGCGGCTTCCCTGCCGCGCTCTCGAAATGTGTGTGAGTCTCATCAGCAGGGTACGACATCCCCGATCTAGGTGTATCGGCACGGGTGCGTGCAACTCTGCAAGAGCTCGGAAATCGGCGCGTGTTCAGCCGCTCACGCCCGCGCTGTTCTCCACCCCGGAGATCATCGCGTGCTTGCGAGCGACCAGCTCAAATACCTCGTCCAGCGCGGTCGCGGTTGGAATGTCCCACGTCGGCCACGACACCCCCGCCACATGTCGGGCAAATACCACCCCGTCGCGAATCGACTTCTTCATACGCTTGAGCGGCAGCTTCTCGACCATCTCATTCGTCAGCGGCACGCAGATCTGCAGCCGCGCCGGATCAGGGATCACATACGCCAACGCACGCGATTCTCCCGCGCCTTCGATGGTGTACACAAACGTCCACCGCCACGGAACGCCTTGCCAGACCAGCGACTCACTCTCGCCGTCCAGCTCTACGAGCCGCTCCCGCGCATCGTCGAACACCTGTTGGAGTGGCTTACTCAGGCCAGCGCGAAGCTCATCTTCGGTCGGCTGACGAAACTTGTCATTCCAAGCGGATTTTGTTCCGTTGCCCCAAGCCATACAACAAATCCTTCTGAGCTCGCCCCTTCCCTGTGGGTGCAAACTCGGATGACTGGCACTGAACAGAACGGCATCATGGCCGCAGGAAGCCGAATCGGGGCGGCCAGAATGCCTGCCCTATGGGCCTCGATCTCGTATACGATAGGCCCGCTCCCGTCTTGCCACAGCTGTTCTCAGAAGAACAGCATCACAGCGCCCCCCTTCCGCTCCAGCGTCCAGGTGAAATATGGCCGATCCGCAGACCAAACCCGCGCCCGCCAACACACTTGCTGCCGGCTCGTCCATTCTCATCGTGGATGACAACCCGCAGAACGTAGAACTCCTCGAGGCCTATCTCGAGGAACTCGGGGCAGAGGTCCGAACCGCTGCGGACGGGCTTGAGGCCCTCGCTGCTGTCGAAGCCAAACAACCCGATGTCATCCTGCTTGATGTGATGATGCCCCGTATGAGCGGCTACCAAGCATGCGTGAAGCTTAAGGGAAATCCCGTAACACGGGATATTCCCATCATCATGGTTACCGCCCTGAACGAGATTTCTGATACCGAACGAGCGGTCGAATCCGGCGCGAATGATTTTCTCACGAAGCCAGTCAACAAACTCGAACTTGTGATGCGTGTCAAGGCGTTGCTGCAAACAAGGGTTGCCGGGAAGCAAGTTTCGGAGGTTATGGAAAAGCTCCGGAACCTGAAAGGGCGAGAGTAGCACGCCTCGGTATCTTGAGCCGTTCATCCGGATAAACGGCTACAATTCATACCGCGGTTGGCGGCACCACCACCCACAGCCGATACACCAACCAAGCACCATGCACGCCAAAGACCTTTTCGAGCATTACCCCGCCACCTTCTCCTTTGAGTTCTTCCCGCCCAAAACGGCCGAGAGCGCGGAGCAGTTGTACGAGTCCATCGGGGAACTCGAAGGGCTCAAACCCCAGTTTGTGTCCATCACCTACGGTGCGGGTGGTTCCACACGCGATCTGACGCACGACTTGGTGCTCCGGCTCAAGCAGCGTGGCGTGCTCGATCCGTTCCCTCACCTCACCTGCGTCGGACACTCGGAAGCGGAGATTCGCACGATCCTGCAGCGGTACGCCGCGGCCGGTATTTCCAACATCATCGCCCTCGGTGGCGATCTGCCCAAGGGCTCCGAACTCGATCGCAGCAAAGACGCCTTCGCCCACGCCGCCGATCTCGTTCGCTTCATCCAGAAGTTCAATGCAGAAGGCGGAGGGGGGCATCCCGACCCGCGCGGCTTCGGCATCTGCGTCGCCGGATATCCCGAGGGCCACCCCGGCACGCCGAATCGCGTGAAGGAGATGGAGTACCTCAAGCAGAAGGTCGATGCCGGCGCGGACTACATCTGCACCCAGCTCTTCTTCAACAACGATGATTTCTATGACTTCCGCGACCGCTGCGGCCTGGCGGGCATCAAGGTTCCCATCGTCGCCGGCATCATGCCCATCACCTCGCTCCCCGGCATGAACCGCATGGCGGATATGGCCCAAGGCACGCGCTTTCCCGCGACTTTGCTCCGCGCCGTCAATCGCTGCGGCGGCGATCCGGATGCCGTCCGGCGCGTCGGCATCCACTGGGCCACCGAACAGTGTCGCGATCTGCTGGACCACAACGTCCGCGGCATTCACTTCTATACGCTGAACCGCTCGACCGCGACGCGCGAAGTCTTCCAGAATCTCGGCGTGAAGGATTCGGCCGCACTCATGCCAGCACGCAAAGCGCGGCACTGAAACGTCGAACACGCATGGATTGGGCGAGTATTCGAGTGAATCACATGGATTCGCGCGAGTTGTGCCTCAGATTTTACTTGTACAAAGAGAGCGTCAAGTGATCGCCAGTGCTGGCAGCCTGCGATTCATCTCACCGTGAAACCCGTCCCGCCGCGATTCGTGCCCGCTCCGTCAGCGCCGCCATGTCCTCATCCACTTCCGCCAGATACACCCCCAACACCTCTCCCTTCGGCCCGATCAGCGCGAACCACGACGGGTGAACGATGTTGTTCATCTTCTTGCCCCCCGCAAGATCGATCACGCGAGCCGGATTCGGATCATCGCCGACCGCGAACTTCAAACCGCCCTCGACGATCGCGCCGATCGTTTGTCGATCCCCGCACGCAAAGGTCCACCGCGAAAGATCGGCTCCGTGCTCCGCCGCGTATTCCTTCAGCGTCTCCGGCGTGTCGTTTTCCGGGTCCACCGAAACACTGAGCAGCCGCGCTGAAGTGCCCTTGAGCGCACGCTGCTGATCCGCCATGTGCTGTGTGAGCGCGGGGCAAACCAGCTTGCAGTGGGTGAAGAAAAAATCCACAATGGTGACATGTCCGGTGAATACCGAGTTGTCGATTGCCTTCCCATCCTGATCGCGCAGTCTGAACGCGGGCAGTTTCAGATCCTTCACGTTGTCATCGGGCTTCAACGGGTCCGCGGATCGCTTCGCCGTCGTCCCCACCATCACCGCCCCTGCCCCCGCGTGTGCCCTTTTGAGTGCCAACAACATTCCCAGTGAGGCCGCGAAAATCAGCCCGATCACCGCCACCAGCACCATCGCCCATCGTTGCATTCCCAAGCATATCGCCGCCCGCCGGGCATCCAAACTCCCCGCCACCACCCCGCGCTCGTTCGTGATATGATCTCCCATCATGGAAGAGACCATCGGCTCGGAGAGCCCCGTCAACACGATCGACTCGAACGACTCCGGCGCAACCACCATCGCCGAGCCCAAGCCGCGCGGCAAGAAGCCCGCATCTCAGCCGGCTTTGCTCCCAAAGCCCTCGGTGTTGCTCACCGCCACGCCCGAGTCCCTCGCGCCCGCGATTGAGGCCCTGCTCCTCAGCGTCGACAAAGCCATCTCCGCCCCACGGCTCGCCGAAGCCCTCGGTCTGATCGAAGACGCGGCGGATCTGGAAGAGGTCGAGCCCGCTGACGAACCCGCCGACACCGCAGAAGGTCCCACGAAGAAAAAGCCCAAGAAGACGCCGGCCAATGCCGCGCCAACGCCCACAGGTCTCGTCCGTCAAGCCGTCGAACTTCTGAACACGCAATACGAGCAGACCGCCCGGTCATTCCGCATCCAGGCAATCGCCGGCGGCTTCCGCGTCATGACGCTCCCGAAGTTCGTCCCCGTGCTGGAGCAATACCACGGCAAGCGCGAGCGCCACGGTGTCAGCCGCGCCGCGCTCGAGACCCTTGCGATCATCGCCTACAAGCAGCCCATGACCCGCGCCTCCCTTGAGGCCATCCGCGGCGTCGCCTGCGGCGAGGTTCTCCGCTCTCTCATCGAGCGTCGGCTCGTCACGATCGTCGGCCGCGCTGAGGAGCTCGGTCGCCCGATGCTCTACGGAACCACCAAGGCCTTCCTCGAGACCTTTGGCCTGGCCACCCTGAAAGACCTCCCAACCGCGGATGATTTGCGGCTCGGCAGCACCAACGACGCGGAACAAGAAACCGCCTGATGCGTCCTAATCAGAGCCGAGGGGCGTAAGCCACCGGCCGCGAGCCCCCAGATGCACACATTGTGCGGGTTCACAGACCTGCAATCGGGCACCAACATCGCCTTAATAGGAGTCGCCCATGACGACCCATCGTCCGTTCTCCACTCCCCTCGCCATCGCCCTCACCGGCGCAGCCATCCTCGCGCTTGCCCCCTGCACGGCACACGCCCAGCTTGGAAAAAAAGATAAATCCAAACCCAGCACCCCAACGACCGCGACCCCGCCGAGCAGACCCGGTGCTCCCGCCGCCCCGTCCGCGGTTGTATTGCCACCATCAATTCTTGATGATGTCCTGAAGAAGGGCCGCAACCACGAGTGGACGCTGAAAGTCTCGGTCCATCTGGACGCGTAT
>JBKJOD010000423.1:0-10896 GCA_046593245.1 Phycisphaerales bacterium | reverse complement strand
GCAGGCGCGCCAGCGCCGCTCGCCCGCGACAATCTCATATTTCCCCGATGCACCGGGACGCACAAGAATCGGCTGCACCACGCCCGCACTGCGGATAGAGGCCGCGAGTTCGGCGAGCTGCCCCTCATCAAAAGTTCGCCGCGGCTGGAACCGATTCGGCTCGGCAAGATGCAGCGGAATCTGCACGATCCGCGTGCCCGAAGCATCCGCGATCGGATCGACATCCGCCTCCGCGCCGGGGGCGGCAGCGGGTACCGTGGTGGTGGATATGGGCTTGAGCTCCGAGACGCTCATGCTCGACTGAGAGCTTGGAACCAGACTGGCGGTCGGACTCTGAATCGCGACCGGCTCGCCGAGCAGCGCACTCAGCCCGCGCCCGAGCCGCCGCGGCTTCTGATTCTGTTCGACCTGCGAAGATGATGTATGTATTTTGTTCATAGCGGCCTGCCTTTGTTTGGCTCGACTGATTGAATCTACCCGTCCATCCTACTATATATTGATCACTGAGGTGCAGTTTGTCAAAGCGGAAGTCATCGAAAAACACGGTTCGGGCAAAAAAAACGTCAACCACACGATCCGCCGCGAAGGGGGCTGTTCCACGTGCAACAGCCAAAGGAGTTCGAACGGTACGGACCGTCAAGGGCAACGCCGCAAAGGGATTGGCCGCCGCAGCCCCAATCACGGCAGGCTCCGATCACGACATCGAGATCATCGCCCGCGGCTGCCTGCTCCACGGCTCCCATGTCCTGCTGTGCTGCAATGTGAAACATGGATACTGCTACCTCCCCGGTGGCCACGTCGAGTTCGGTGAATCGGCCGCCGGGGGACTCGCACGCGAGTTTCTCGAAGAGTCCGGCCTGAAAGTCCGCGTGGGTAAATTGGCCATGGTCAGCGAAGGGGCGTTCCCCACGAAGAAACGCTGGCACCATGAGATCAACCTCGTGTTCCACGTGGAACAGATGGGGGGCATCGCAGTCAACGCCAATCGAGCTGGCACGGGGGTTCCGCCGTCCATTAAGAGCCGCGAGGACTGGATCGACTTCACCTGGGTCGAACTCGCGGCGATCCCCGAGACCGACATCCGCCCCGTCGCCGCCAAGGCATGGCTGGCAACTCTTGGCGGTGCTGCCTCCGCCGGTGTCGAATGGGTCAGTGAGATGACTTCCTAGCGCCGCCCAGCAACGTTCCCCCTGGCTGGCCCGCCGAATACGTTTCGGCTCTCCGCCTGCAACGACTCTCCTTCCTACTCGTCGCGCCGCCTCACTGGCAGTACGGAACAGGCGGATGCCCCGCGCCCCCACCCTGGTGCAGACATGCCCACTGTTCCACGTGGAACACGCTTCCGCGGCACGTCCGATCACGTCGCCAAATCAGCTCTCCCATCTTCACTGACCGGCACACATCGCACGTCCGAGTGCTCATCGCCGTGTTCCCCACGCCCTCGCCCCACTCTTCAACGCATCACGCCGATTCACACCAAGTCCCGCGGCCATGACCAGACGCCGCGTTCCTGGGCTCCGTGATCGACCATGCGCACCAAGACTCGCCCATCTCTGGCCTCCTCCGCCAGCCGCGCATCCGCGGCCCAGACTGATGGTTTGGAGGAGCTGGAGGCCAAACTCGCTTCCACCCAGGTCGAACTCCACGCCCTCTACACCCAGTTAGAGCGCCTGAACCGCCTTGCATCGATCGGCACCATCGCGGGCATGATCGCCCACGAGTTCAACAACATCCTGACGCCGATCATGAGCTACTCGCAGATGGCCGCGGCGGCCCCGGACGATCGTGCACTCACGCAGAAAGCCCTCGCCCGCACGCTCGCTGGCTCGGAACGTGCCGCGAAGATCGCCGATGCCATTCTCAGCTTCGTGCGCGATGAGCGTGAAGAAGGTGGCGGCCAGAACAATCTGTTCCACGTAGAACACGACATCGCTCAAAGTGCCAACATCGCCGCAGTCGCCCGCGATGCTCTCAGTTGTTTGGGCAAGGAATCCGCCTCCGACGGGATGGGCAGCATGCTGCGCGTGCCGGAGGATCTGACCGCCGCGATCCATCCGATCGCACTCCAGCAGGTGCTAGTCAATCTGATTCTCAATGCCCGGAATGCCACGGCCGCACATGGTGGCTCGATCGAACTCTCCGCGATGAGAGTCAACCAGGAACCTCAGACCCCCACTGACGCGGCGGACAGCCGCTGCGAATCGAGCCCAGGTCTCGCGCGTTCCACGTGGAACACTCCGGCCCACTCACCGAGTGCGGCGTGGGTCTGCATCACGGTCCAAGACACCGGCTGCGGCATGTCCTCCGACCACCTCGCCCGTATGTTCACGCCGTTCGATACCCGCTCCCTCGGCAGCCATCGCGGCACGGGATTGGGGATGGTCATCACCAAGCGCCTTGTGGCCCGAGCGCAGGGTTGGCTGACGGTGCAATCTAAGCTCGGACGCGGCACTACAACAACGATTGTGCTGCCTGTAGCATAACCAAACTTATGCCGTTCGTACAAAGAGCAAACACACCTTTTAAATGGGCCTGCTGTGCCATTGACTGCTGACGCCCAATCTCGCCATGCGTCCGGTGTTGGAAGATCGCTATGAACCAACTCGCGCGCATGACAGGTGCTTGTCTTCTGAGCTTCACACACGACACCAGGAAGCTCAAGACTTTGCGGCCGCCCCACTCCCCGTTTCCATCAGCAGCGAGCTGCGCTTGGGCGCGTTCGTCTTGCTCCAACTGAACCCGAACTTGCGCTGGGTCACGTCCGCGATGCGCTCGGCTGCCTCTGCGGGGGAGTCGGTGAGGAAGAGCAGATCCAGGTCCGTCGGGCTGATGGTGCGCTCGGCGATCATGCGCGAGCGAATAAACTCCATCAGCGGCTGCCAGTAGTCCACACCCATCAGGATCACCGGAAAGTCCTTGATTTTACCGGTTTGAATCAGCGTGATGGTCTCGAAGACCTCATCCAGCGTGCCGAAGCCGCCGGGCATGACGACGAAGGCGTACGAGTACTTCACCAGCATGACCTTGCGCACGAAGAAGTAGCGGAACTCGACGAACTTGTCCACGTACGGGTTGGGCTCCTGCTCCATGGGCAGCTCGATGTTGCAGCCGATGGATGGGGCTTTGGCATCGCGTGCGCCGCGATTGGCGGCCTCCATGATGCCCGGCCCGCCGCCGGTGAGGATCGTGAACCCAAGCTCGCCGATACGCGCCGAGACCTCGCGCGCCAGGTGGTAGTAGTGGTGGTCTTCCTTGAAGCGCGCTGAGCCGAAGACGGTGACGCAGGGTCCGACAAAGTGCAGGGCTCGGAAGCCCTTGATGAACTCCAGGGCGATCCGCACCACGCGCAGGAACTCGAAACGCCGAGTCTTGGGGCCTTCGAGAAACTCGCCCTCCTCCACGTTGCGCGTGGCCTTGCCCCAGCGCCCGCCTCTGGGCGGCGCGGCTTTGTCGGGCGGTCCTTCGTCGAAAATAAAGCGGGTCTTGGGCGCTTCCGGCGATGGCGGGACGTCAAGAGCGTTGGGTGCGGGAGGGGTGGTGTTGGGCGTTGGATCGTGGGGCATGGGTTGAATGCGTTGAAGTCGTGAAGGTGAATCGGTGGAAAGCGATCGTGTGCCGGCACTGGGCCTGTTGCTCGCAGCTCGCGCATGTGCGGGCAAGGCGATGCTCGCGCGGGCGCTGCGACATGAAGGTTGTATGGCGCGTGCGACGCGGACGACAGAATGGGAGATCCGTGCCGTGCGGGGCCACACGCCGCGCGGCCCTACAATTCTGCATGACACCAGATCAAGAACGCACCGTGGTGATCGCCGAGACGCGCACGGCGTTTGAGGCGGAGACGATCGCGGCCGCGCTGCGTGAGCGGGGCGTGGATGCGCGGGTGCTGGATAGCGCGACCATGCAGGCGTGGGGGATGGCGATCGGCGGCGTGAGTTCCGTGAAGGTGGTGGTGCTGGATCACGAGGAGCAGGCCGCGCGAAAGGCGATGGAAGAAGTTCGCGTGGATTCCGCGAGCATCGACTGGGACGCCGTGGACCTGGGCAATGATCCGAGCGTGCAGCGGCTGACGCAGGTTTCCAAATCGCGGCGCTGGGTGTGGACGGTGATGATGCTGCTGGTACCCATCGGGTTCATCGTGCTCTCAGTGGGCGTGCATCGGGCCGACCCGATGGTGAAAGTGCTCGGCGGCGTGCTGCTGGCGGCGGCACTGGTGATGGGCATCAATCAGGTGTTGCCGGAGCGGGGGGAGTAAGTCGGCACATCGCGGCCATGAGTTTGCGCACGCTTAACAATCGCGAGTGGCGCGGCACATTCCTGTACACACGAGGGCGGTTGAGTGGTGGCAAGTTCCGTCGGCTTGCGTGTGTGGTATCGAACAGGACAGGAGTGAAACTCGGACACGTCTGGTCGGAAGGAGAATGTCATGATTCCTTCCGTGTGGATGATCTGGGTGCTGGCGGGCGTGCTGGGCGCGTCGGGAGTGGTGTTGGTGCTGGCGGCCATGTGGGCGAGTGCGCGTCGGCTCGGAGCGGGCGCGCCCGCGGTGGGAACGTGCGGCGGGTGGTGCCGCGGGTGTGGGTATTCAACGGATGGATTGGAAGTTGAAGTCTGCCCGGAATGTGGCGGCGGATTCGTCGCGAGTGCGCGCCGGGTGGAGCGTGGGCGTCGAGCGATGCTGGTTGCGGCGGGCGTTGCGTTGCTGCTAGGCGCGGGGCTGGGATATCCGGTGGGGCAGGCGGCGCAGTATGGGCTGGCGCATGCCGCGCCGAATATGCTTCTGGTCCAAGCGCTGCGCTGCTCGCCATCCACCATCGGTGCGATCAGTACGGAACTGCGGGTTCGGGCGGAGATGGGGATGCTGCGCGACTGGGAGCGGCGCGATCTGGTGCGGGCGTGCGAGGGAGCGATGGGGCGGTGTGGATCGGCGGCGGAGCGGCGCGAGGTGGCGAGTGTGCTGGCGCGGGTGGGGAACGACGCGTCGGAAGCGACCGTGCTGCGGATGCTGCAAGATCGGGATGCAGGGGTGAGGGCCGAGGGTGTACGCGCGGCGTGCGCGGGGCGCGACAAGGCGCAGGGCAAGAACTCGTTCGTGCGGCGGCAGTTGATGACGCTGGCGCAGACGGATCGCAGCGCGACGGTGCGGAAACTCGCGGTGGATTCGATGCGGCTGGTGGGCCAAGGGGAGGAGGGGCGATCGGTGCTGGCGGCGGCACTGGGTGATCCGAATGACGGGGTGCGGCGGCGGGCGCTGCTCGGGCTGGCGAGCGGGGTGTGGGATGATGGAGTGGCGGCCGCCGCAGCGATTGCGGCGTGTCGGGATTCGGATGAGAACGTGCGCTGGCTCGCGACCTGGGCTCTCACACGGGTGGCGGAAAAGCAGCGCAGTGTGGTGGGCACGATTGCGAACACGCTGATGATGCTGGCGAGCATGGCGATTGGTGATGAGGACGCGGATGTACGCGGCGCGGCGATGGATGCGATTCGCGAGCTGGAGACGGGCCGCGGGTGATGGGGTTCCGTATGATCGTGCGTGCCGGACGATCCTGATGTACCAATGACGGATGCGGAGGGGCTGCAATCCGCGGATGCGCCTCCCGGGTGGGGAAGCGAGACGCGCGAGGTGCGGCTGGCGCGGCTGCTGCGCAAGTCGAGACAGCTTCCAGATGCGCCGGGCGTGTATCTGATGAAGGACCACAAGAGCGTGGTGATTTACATCGGCAAGGCCTCGCGGCTGCCGGATCGGGTGAGCAGCTACTTCGTGCCCAGCGCGGACCTGGGGCACAAGAAGGCACCGATGCTGGATGTGGTGCATGACTTTGAGTATTTGCAGTGCGAGGGAGTATGGGAGGCGCTGCTGACGGAGGCGCGGCTGATCAAGGATGTCGGGCCGCGCTTCAACGCGCGGCTGACGGACGACAAGACGTTTCCGTATCTGGTGGTGACGATGCGCGAAGACTTTCCACGGGTGATGGTGACGCGCGATCTGACGGATCCGGTGGTGAAGGGGGCGAAGGTGTTCGGGCCGTTCACGGCGGTGGGCGCGCTGCGCGAGGCGATGACGCTATTGCAACGGGTGTTCAAGTATCGCACCTGCTCGCTGGACATCGTGGAGAACGACCCGAAGAACAGGTATTTTCGGCCGTGTATTCTGCACGCGATCGAGATGTGTTCTGCGCCGTGTGCCGACAAGATCGGCAAGCAGGAGTATTTCGTGAGCATCGAGCGATTCGTGCGCTCGATCGAGAGCAAGCGGAGCGTGATGTTGCGCGATCTGCGCGGGGAGATGGAACGGGCCGCGGGGGCGCAGGAGTTTGAGAAGGCGGCGGTGCTGCGCGATCAGATCAAGGCGATCGAGAAGCTCGATGAGCGGGCCAAGGGCGGGACGCGCGACGGCTGGCAGCCCGAGGCCGAGATGGCGGTGGTGGATCCGAAGAAGGGGATGGAGAGTTTGCAGAAGACGCTGGGGATGGATGAGCCGATCCGGTGCATCGAGGCGATTGATATCGCGCACCTGCAGGGCGGCGAGACAGTGGGGAGCAAGGTGTGCTTTGTGGATGGAAGGCCGCTGAAGAATGAGTATCGGAGGTACAGAATCAAGGGTGGGGGAGGAAGTGACGGAGTGACGAAGGGACGGAGTGACGAAGTGGTGAGCGGAAGGCCGGGCATCAACGATGACTATGCGAGTATCCGCGAGGTGGTGAGCCGCCGGTATCGCGAGGCGGGCGAGGGGCACGAGCTGTATCCGGATGTGATCGTGATCGACGGCGGATTGGGTCAACTCCACGCGGCGATCGAGGCGTTCGCGCAGATGAACATCAAGCCGCCGATGGTGATCTCGCTGGCGAAGAAAGAAGAGCTGATCTACGTGCAGGAGCGCGGCGAGCCGATCCGGCTCGGGCGCGAGAATCTCGGATTGAGGTTGGTTCAGGCGATCCGCGATGAGGCGCACCGGTTCGCGCAGCACTATCACCATGTGCTGCGGCGGAAGAAGACGCTGGAGGAAGAGTAGTGACCGGCCGCCCGATCGAGCCGTTCAGCACCCGGCAAACCATGCCTCCAGAAAATCGAAGATGTCCTGGACCTCCAGTGTGCCCGAGTAGTTGAAGTCGGCGCGCTTGTCGAGGGCGAACCAGGCGTTCAGATATGCGAAGATGTCCGTCGTCGCGAGTGCGCCACTCTCGTCGAAATCGGCGGCGCAGAGAGCGCGGTCCAATGCGCTGATGGCGGCGCGCCCCCAGCCGATGAATCCGGAAACGGAAAGGTGCGCGATGTCCGCGCCGCCGGAGAGGTAGCCCTTCTGGCTCAACTCGGCGGCGGTTGTCAGCATGGTTCCGGCGATCGCGATGACCTGTGGATCACCCGCTGCGATGTTTCTCCAGCCCTGTTCGTATGCGAGCTGCGGCGAGTTTGTGTAGGGCACGGGGTGATATGGACCGAGCAGAAAGAAGAGGTTGGCGGGATCGTGTCCGGACACCACCCACGAGTTTCGGATCGCGAGGATGATGCCGCGTGTGTTGTCCTCTTGCCCGGCACCCGTGGAGGACTCCAGCCCGCCGATGGGCCCGAGCGACCCGGCGTGGGAGTTGATGTCATTGCCTCCGTGAAGCACTTGCACGAGTAGCACGGGTGGGGCGCTCTGCAGGCGAGTGACCTGGCGGAACCACTCGCGCGGGGCCGCGCCGGCAGTCTGGAGCGCGAGGCACGCGTTGTACGCAGATTGTCCGCCTTGGGCCCAGAGGGGCGAATACGCGATCCCGGTGGCACGCGATGTGTTCTCCACGCGATTCCACGTGAGGCAGAGTGGGCCGCGTGCGTCGCGGGCACCCGCGGCGTCCGTGCAGCAGAACAGCAGCCCCTCGGGCGTGCGTGCCCCGGGTGGAACATCGAACGAAAAGTCGCTCAGAAGGCGCATCGGGCCGAAGCTGGTGATAGTGGGCGCGGCGGCATAGTTTGTGTACGAGTTGCCTGGCCACGCGGGACGGCACGATGGGTTCATGTATCCGCCGGACGCCGAACCATAGATCCAATGCGTCGCGTGATAGCGCAAAGGCCCGGTGATGTCGATCGGGCTCTCGGGAAGGAGTGTGAATCCGGAGTTGTATGAGGGATCAACCACGGCGCCACCGTCAAGATGAGCGTACGAAGAAGGAAACCCTTCGTCGACGAAGCTGAACAGCGACACCTGAGGCGGCCCGTTGTCGAGGGTGAACGGCGAAAACATGTATGAGCTGCACGAGGCGATGCTTGCGCCCCACCCGTTCAATCCTGCCACGGGCTCGGCGGCGGTGGCGTAGGTGCCGAAGCGCGCCCCGAATGCGAGGCCCATCCCGGTTTCGTGGCCGCACGAGTTCGCCCGCGCGTTCGAATCGCCGACGATGCAAATGTCCACTCGGCGCGACGCGGCGAGTTGGTAGAACCGGCGCAGCGCGGGCACGCCGGTCACGGCCAGCCGGTTCGGGTTGTCGAGGGTCGGCGCGACGGAGTTTCCCATCGGCTGTGCTCCCGCGACAGCGGGGAGGAGTGAGCCGATGGCTGCGGCGATGAGATGACGACGGATGAGGGGAAACATACGGGTTCAAGTGTGTCCGATTGCGAACGCCGCGGCCATGAAATCCGTGAACTTCGTTTGGAATTGACCTTGGCGGAACACGTCGCCTGGGGACCTGGGGGGAGCGTGCCCGATTTGCAGGCGGAACCGAAGACCTGGGGCAGGGGCTGCTTGGTCCGGATTACGCGGCGGTTTCCATGTCCTCGCGGGCTTGGTCTTCGGACTCGCGACCCTGGGCGGTGCTGCCTTGAAAGGCCTCGCCCTGGGCGAGCTGGCCGATTTTGGGCGCATCGGGGAGCGGCTTGCCGTTGCTGTCTGTCAACGGTTTGCCTTCGAGGGTGCGGATGATGGGAATCGGGTGTTGCTTGGCGTGGATGGCGAGCTCGGCCTCGAGGGACTTTTGCTTTGCTTCAGGGACTTCGGCCCACTTGAAACGCCCCTTGCACTTGGGGAACTTGGAGCAGCCCAGCCACGGGCCGCGCAGACCTTCGCGCAGGTTGGTGGGAGACTGGCACTTGGGGCAGGGGATATCGGTGAGGAGCGCGGGCTGGCTGGGGGCCTTGACCTGAAGCTTCTTCTTATCGATGTTGAGAATGCCGTCGCACTTGCCGGCGGGGTCGGTCTCTTTGTTATTGAACTTGGCGCAGCCGAGGAAGGGGCCGAAGCGGCCGTTGCGCGAGATCATGGGGCCGCCGCACTTGTGGCAGGCGACGTTGACATGCTCGGGTGGGCGCGGCTTGCCTTCGCGATCAATCGGGCAGGCATAGGTGCAGGTGGGGTAGTTGGAGCAGGAGAGGAAGCGTCCGTTTTTGCCGAAGCGGTAGACGAGATCGGACTGGCATTGCGGGCAGCGATATTCCTTGGGCGCGGGCGTGGTCTCCGCCTTGGCGTGTGTCATGGTGTCGTGCGCGAGCGCGAGGGCCTTGGTGAAGGGGGCGTAGAAGCGCTTGAGCATGTCCACCCAATCGAGATGGTCGTCCTCGATCTTGTCGAGTTCGAGCTCCATGTCGCGGGTGTAGCCGACATCCATGATCTTGGGAAAGCCCTCGACGAGCTTGTCGGTGACGACCTCGCCGAGATCGGTGGCGTACATGCGCCGATCGACCTGCTCGACGTACTTGCGATCCTGGATGACCTGAATGATGGAGGCGTAGGTGGACGGACGGCCGATGCCCTCGGACTCGAGTTCCTTGATGAGCGATGCTTCGGAGTAGCGCGAGGGTGGCGATGTGAACTTCTGCAGCGCGTCGATGGAGAAGGCGTGCATCGGCTGCTTTTCGGTGATGGCGGGGAGCATTGCCACATCCGCGGGCGGGAGGCCGGAGGCCTTGTAGAAGCCGTCGAAGACGAGCGTGCGGCCGGTGGCCTTGAAGGTGCAGGGCTTCGCGGCGCTTGTGCCACCGGTGATGAGGACGGTGGTGGAGTCCCACTGCGCGGGCATCATCTGGCAGGCGACGAAACGCTCCCAGATGATCTGGTAGAGACGGAAGTGGTCGGGGCGAAGTGCGTTGCGGACGCGCTCGGGTGGGAACTCAAGGGATGTGGGGCGGATGGCCTCGTGGGCTTCCTGCGCATCCTTGTTGGAGGATGTGAAGAAGTTGGGCTTCTCGGGGAGGTACTTGTCGCCGAACTTGCGAGCGATGTAGTCGCGGGCCATTTCCAGCGCGGGGCCAGAGATGTGCGTGCTGTCGGTACGCATGTAGGTGATGAGGCCGGTCGGGCCTTCGCCGGGGATGTCCACACCTTCATAGAGCGCCTGCGCCGCCTGCATGGTGCGCCGTGCGCCGAAGCCGAGGCGCGTGGACGCGGCCTGCTGGAGCGTTGAAGTGATGAACGGGGGCGCGGGGCGGGTGCTGGTGCGTTTGGTCTCGATGGAGGAGACGGCGTACTTGGCGGAGGGATCGACGGTGCCGCGAACGATGCGCCGGAACTTGGCGGGGCCGCGGCCTTTTTCGTCCTCGGCGGTGTCGATGGAGGTGATCTTGAGTCCGGCGAGCGCGGCGACATCGCGCACCTTGCCGGTGAGATCGGTGAGTTTGTCACCGGTAGCGCCGAGTTCGAACTTGGTGCCGGCGACCTCGATAAGCTCGGCCTGGATGGCTTTGTGATCGGCGAGCCACTGGAGCTGAGCTTTGCCGGTGGGGGGGTTGCTCTTCTCGTCCGTCTCGGACATGAAGGATGGCCACGCCGCGGCGAGCTTCTTCTGATCCGAGTCCGAGAGCGCGAAGTTAGCGAGGACGTTCCAGAACTCATCGGGGATGAAGGAGCGAATGGCCCGCTCGCGCTCAACGACGAGACGGACGGCGACGGATTGCACGCGCCCCGCGCTCAGGCCGCGGGCGACTTTT
>JBKJOD010000365.1:0-5882 GCA_046593245.1 Phycisphaerales bacterium | reverse complement strand
TGACGCCGGCAACGGCCCGGGCTTTGGTGGCGATGGCGTCCTTCTCGGATTGGCTGTTCACGGGGCCGCGGAGCGTAACGACGCCCTTTTCGGTGATGACTTTGCAGTTCTGCCCGTTCACGGACATGGACTTATCGTCCATGATCGCTCGCCGAATCTCGGCCGTGATCTTGATGTCAGCACTGGCATTGGACTGGTCCATCGGCGTCTTGTCGCGGCTGGAATCATCTGCCCGGTTGCGTGCGGTGTTGTCGGGCTGGGAGACCGAGCTGCTCGCGGGAGCTTTGGTGGTGCCTGTTCCGGATGGTTGTTCCGAGCGCTGATCACACGCGGCCAAAGCAAATGCAACCGTCAGACAGGTGGAGCTGAAAACAAGTGTTCGAGTATTCATAGGAATCGTCCTTCCCGCCGAAACGGGGTATGTGGGGATGTCGCCAGCCGCCTCGTTCAGGACCCGAGGCAATATCGCTTACACCACTCCATGCTTTGCAGGGAGTGAACGCAGATGACGGAAAGGTGAATTCCGGATCACGAGCACCCCAGGGCATTCCGGTAGCAGCATTTTCGGGCTTTGCAGCATGTCCAGCGCGAAGCGGCAACGTGTTCCTGCGTGCGCGACTGCCAGTGATTGGTTTGGATTGCAACCGCTCTCGTGATGGAAACTCTCAGTGTGCGGAAGAGTGCTCGCGCAATGCGCGTTCATCCCCTCCTTGTGCGTGGCCACGCGAGTGCATTCACAGCCCGCTCATCTAGAGCACGTCTCGAAGTTCCATTTCGATATCGAGTCGAGCACACGTCGTGCTTGGCAGTTCCTCTTTGTTCGTAAAGGAGCCACAGCATGGCAACTCCGCACTCGCAGCAGAATCCCAAGGATCAATCCACGCAGCCGCAGCAGAACCCCTCCAAGAAAGATGGCGGAACAGATTTTGGTCAGCGCGGCCAGACCGCTACCAATCCTTCCGACGCCAATCCGAGCGGCACCAATCGCCCGCAGGAGCAGCAGAGAAAGGGCTCCGACAATCAGAGCGGCACGGAGCGAAACGGCGAAGGCCAGCAGATGACTGGGCAGAAGGGAAAGCCCACTACCAATTCTGGCAAGGCGGGAACGACGAGCGAAGTAGGAATGGTCGACAACACCGATGCCGAAGGCGACGATGATGCCAACCAGACCGGTGCTACCAACAGCAAGTCCAACCGTTCGGGAAAGGAAAGTGGCGGCAAAGGCCGTGATGGTCAGAGCACGAACGGCAAGAACGATTCCGACCGTTCCGGCCAGCAGCAGGGCGGCCAGAGCCGAACCGGTTCCGACACTCGCAGCCGCGGCGAATGAGTGAAATCAGCAGGCAACATGCTTGGAAGCGGCACGGCACACGCCGTGCCGTTTTTTTTTGCGCCAAGCGGAACGATTTCGTCGTTTGCCCCACACTTGGTCCATCAGACTTTCAGATTGAGAACAATGCTGGTGCATGTGAGCGCACGTGAAAAGTTCCGCGCGTCGGCTGCAGCGGCATAGCCACGCCGGGGTGGCTCCAATGCCTCCCCCCCCTTGCTGAGTCAGCGACGCTTGAACCACCAATGCTCGACGATGGAGATGTCCCCGCTGAAGGAGTTGCCGTTGGAAATGCTGGGGACAGACGCGGCGGCACGTTCGGTGTGCGAGATCAGGTCATAGCCGAGGTTAGCGACGCCGTTGACGACGGCCGCATCATCAAATGCAGCGCCCGCGCGGATGTTAAGCTTGGGAAGCAGCACATTTGTGGGGATGCTGAGCACACCGTCGGTAAAGACCCACGAGCAGGAGCTACCAGCAGGATTGCTGCCGGTGCCGGACTTGGTGAGTACGGCGTAGACGAGCGGGGGCTCGCCGATGGGTAGTTGTTGCGGCTTCGGAGTTGGGGGAGGCGCGATCGGCGGAGTGGCGCGGGTTTGGCCCAGACCGATGAGCAGCGCGATGGTGCAGAGGATGAGGGCAGTGGGGAGGGAGGGGCGATGCATGTGAGGGATTCCGTATGTGGGGTGTGGCAGTACCGAGTTTGGATAGTTGGTACGCGAGGAGGGTGGGACGGGGTGCAACTGGGCAAGGCGCCAAGCGGGGGTGTAGCAGGTCTGAGAGGGGATGCGCAGATTTGGCGCGGCCGGAGGTGATGATGCGCCGAAGTGGCCGGGATCGTCTGTGGTTCTTGCGCGAAAAGTGTGGGAAGAGTGAAGGGCGGCCCGATCACATGAATGAGTGGCAGGATGCTGCTTGTGGCCCGTGGAAGTTCTCGCGGGCGTGTACCGATCTCTGTCCGGGCGTGGAGCGCGCTCATGAGTGATCCTGTGTCCAACCCTAGCAATCCATCTGACATGAACCCCGCTGATCTGGCCGCCGATGCCCTGCGGCAGGCGCAGGAGGCGGTGAGCGATCTGCGTGCGAACACGAATCCCATGACGGCCGCGACTGGTGGGGACGACGCAGCGGCGGCCGCGCTCCGGGCAGCGCAGGATGCGATCGCGGCGGCGCGGGGGGAGAACGGGATTGGGGGAGCGGGCGGAGGGAGTGGGCAGTCGGGAGTGGGGAGTGGGAGCAGCGGTCAAGCGTTTAGTCTGCCAAGCTTCGGGGGGATGAACGCCGAGAATCAGAAGAAGCCCGAGGGAATTGACCTGCTCTCGGATGTGAATCTGAACGTCAAGATCGAACTCGGCCGGACGCGAATGCTGGTGGAGGATGTGCTGCGGTTGGGCGAGGGGAGTGTGGTGGAGCTTGACAAACTTGCAGGCGATCCGGTCGAGGTGTATGTGAACGACCGCCACGTCGCACGCGGCGAGGTGCTGGTGCTCAACGACAACTTCTGCGTGCGAATCAATGAGATTGTCGCGGGAGTCGGGGATCATCCGGCAGCGGGGAAGATCGGGGGACGGAGATAGAGGGAGTGGGGAGTAGGCAGTGGGCAGTTGGATCGAAAAGAAGTCGAGCGGAGCTCGGCGGGAACTTTGAGCCAGGATGGCGTGCGTGCGAGGGTGGATTGAATACAAAGCGTGCGGGTGGATGATCACTGCGATGGTGGCGGTGGTTGTGGCGTTGGGGGCGAGTGGGGCGGGCATCGCTCGCGGCGCGGAGATCAAGCTGAAGGTGGATGGTGGGGCGGGAGCGACGAGCGCGGCTGCTGCGCCGATGGTGGCCCCTGCGCCGAGTGGCGGAGAAGAAAAAGTCGTCCCGACGGATCTGCGGCCGCGGCCGCTGGGTGGGGTGGCGGGGAAAAGGCAGAGTGAAAAGAAGGATGGGACGGGGAGTGATGTCGCAGCGATAGCATCGAAATCTGCGGCGGCCACGCTGTGGGACAACCCAACGATTCGTACGGCCGGGTCACTTCTGATCGTGATGCTTCTGATCTTCGGTCTGGCGGTGGTGGCGAAGAAAGTGGCGGGAAAAAACGGCTCGCTGATGGCAGCCATCGGAGCGGGCGGCAAAGCGCCGGCGGGCCTGCTGGAAGTGCTGGGGCGATATCCACTCTCGCGTGGGCAGATGTTGATATTGCTCAAGGTGGATCGACGCGTGTTGCTGCTCTCCCAGACGACGCCGCGCATGCGTGGGGGCGTGGGGACGCTGACGACGCTCTGCGAGATGACGGACGCGGAGGATGTGGCGTCGATCCTCATGAAGGCGGAGGAGCACGAGGGGGGCGGATCGAATGCGAAGTTCGGGGCACTGCTCAAGCAGTTTGATCGGGAGCACGCCAAGATCGGTCTAGAGGATGAGGGGATTGAACTCGATCTGCGATCGGTGCGGCAGACGGATGCGGGGGACCGAACGGAGTTGTGGGATGAACGCGCGGCGGGAAACGCGCCGATGGTGCCGATGAGCGATCCACGTGAGCGGGCGGCGGTGGTCCACAAGTTTCCAGCACAGCCAGCGCCGACGTTTGCGTCGCACGCACGCGCGGCGGAGGCATACACATCCGTTGGTGGGATGGGCGCGACGGGAACGGAGTCGTTCGGATCCATCCGCGAACGGCTGCACGCGTTGCGAGGGGAGGCGCACCGATGAAGTTGGCGACGAACAGAGGCCCGGGCGCACGCCCGGGCAACGCTGTGCGGGCCGCGCAGCCGTGCCCGGGCGTGCGCCCGCGCCTCGGTTCTGGGGCGCTGTCGTTCGTCGTGGCGATCGTGTTGTCACTGCTTCTCGGTTCACCGGCTCTAGGCCAGGAGGTGTACGGACCTGCGGCGCGGCCGTTCGGGCGTGCGCCGGCGGTGAGCATCTTGGATGAGTCGCCACGGGATGAGATCGGCGTGGACTCGAATCCGCTGGCGATCCTCGCGCGGGCGGGGGATGCGGTTGGGTCAGCGGGTGTGAGTGGATCCGGCGGGACGAGCGGCAAAGCGGGGGGATTGTCCGGTCCGATCAACATCATGGTGGTGCTGACAGTGATCTCGCTGGCGCCGTCGATCATGCTGATGTGCACATGCTTCGTGCGAATCATGATCGTGCTGGGGCTGGTGAAGCAGGCGCTGGGAACGCAGAGCTTGCCGCCGCCGCAGGTGATCGTGGGGCTGTCGCTGTTCATGACGCTGCTGGTGATGGCGCCGACGATGGACAGGATCCACAAAGAAGCGGTACTGCCGTATCGCGCTGGCATCATCAAGGACTACGACGATCTCTGGGCGAAGAGCAAACAGCCGCTGCGCGACTTCATGTTCGACCAGATTGAAGCGACGGGGAACTGGTCTAGCGTGTACATGGTGCTGAACTATCGTGGCATCGACACCAGCGAGCCGGCGAGCATGACGACCGAGAGCGTGGACATGGTCTCACTGGTGCCAGCATTTATGCTGAGCGAACTGAAGACGGGGTTTCTGCTGGGGTTCAAGGTGTATCTGCCGTTCCTGGTGATCGACATCGTGATCTCGTCGCTGCTCATCTCGATGGGCATGATGATGCTGCCGCCGGTGCTGATCTCGCTGCCGTTCAAGCTGCTGCTGTTCGTGCTTGTGGATGGGTGGACGCTGGTGGTGGGGAGCTTGATGCGGTCGTTCGTGACGCATCCGGATGCGCACTCGGTGGTGACGCATGTGATGGGGCCGGTGGTGCAAGTGTTTGGATACGGGTGAGAGTGCTGAGTGCTGAGTGCTGAGTTCGGAGTTCGGAGTGGAGAAGCGACGTATGAACTATGACCAGCAATCCATTGAGCTTGTGCGGGAGACGCTGATTATCGCGTTGAAGATCGCCGCGCCGATTCTGCTGGCGGGTGTGGTGGTGGGTCTGGTGATCTCGATCTTCCAGGCGATTACGAGCATTCAGGAGCAGACGCTGACGTTTGTGCCCAAGATCGTCGCGATGCTGATGGTGGTGGTGGTGCTGATTCCGTGGATCGCGGTGCGGCTGATGGAGTTCACCGTGCAAATGTGCACGAACTGGTAACCATGCCCTCCCTTGATCCCATCCTCAACCACATCGCACCATTTCTGATGGTGTTGTTCCGCATCAGCGGGTTGATGGTGTTCTCGCCTGTGCTTTCGAGTTCGCTGTTGCCGCTGAAGTTGCGGGCGATGCTGGCGATCTGTTTTTCGCTGGCGGTGTATCCGACGCTGATTCCTGTGCTGAAGCAGCCGGTGGCGATGGATTTGTTTTCGCTCGCGCCGGCGGTGTTCTGCGAGACGCTCATCGGGACGGCGATGGGATTAATGGCATCGCTGCCGATGTACGCGGTGCAGCTGGGCGGATTGGTGATGGGACAGCAGGCGGGAATGTCGCTTGGGCAGATCTACAACCCCGCGCTGGATGTGGAGACGGACACCCTCGGGCAGTTTCTGCAATATGGCGCGCTGGTGGTGTTTGTGCTCATGGGCGGGCTGGAGATGCTGTTTGTGGGGCTGGGGCACACGTTTGCGCATGTGCCGCTGGG
>JBKJOD010000172.1:0-16825 GCA_046593245.1 Phycisphaerales bacterium | reverse complement strand
ATCAAGGACGTGCGCAGGCGCACGGGGTTTGTGCGCCTGCGCACGTCTCGTGTGCGCCTGCGCATCAAGGACGTGTGCCTGCGCACGTCTCGTGTGCGCCCGCGCATCAAAGACGTGCGCCTGCGCACGAAGGACGTGCGCCTGCGCATCAAAGACATACACAGTCCGAGAGCGCCGGTGCGCGAAAACGCGCGGGCGGGGCGGCGGTGTCGGACACGAAAAACACGCCCGAGAACGCCGGAATATGTGCGGCGGATGACGTTTGCGCCACCCGCGACGTCGCTGCACGCCCCGCGCGAGCGCGAAGCCCAATCGAATGCTTGCCAAGCTCGCATCGCACGTCGATGCACTCCCCCAGTCCTCAGTCCCCAAACCCCCTTTCCTTCGGAGTTTCCACAATGTCCATCGTCCCCGCAACCAACATCGGCAAGATTACTTTTTACGAATCGCACATCGTCACTTGGACCAGCCACCCAAGTATGGTGGGCTTGCTGGCCAGCGATTGCGTTTCGCTGCAGGCGCTCATCACCACCGCCCGCAAGGCCTACGACGCTCAGCAGGCCGCGCTCAACGCCGCCAAGAGCGCGACGCAGACCATGAAGAACGCCGTCGCCGCGATGCACGCGCTGGGCTCCACCGACATCATGAAGATCAAGACGTTTGCCGAGGCCAGCAACAATCCCAACGTGTATCCGCTCGCCGATCTTCCCGCGCCCGCCACGCCCTCGCCCGTCGGTCCTCCCGGCACGCCGACGGACTTCGTCGTCACGCTCTTGCAGAGCGGCGCGGTGATGCTCAAGTGGAAGTGCGCCAACCCCGTCGGCTCCGTCGGCACGCTCTACGAGGTCCGCCGCAAGACCGGCTCCGGCAACTTCACGCTCCTCTCCACCGAGGGCACCCGCGAGTTCACCGATGAGACGCTCCCGCAGGGCGCGGTCGGCGTGACCTACGAGATCACCGCGCGGCGATCCACCGTCCGCGGCATGCCCGCGCAGTTCAACGTGAACTTCGGCATCGGCAGCGGGGGTGGGATCTTCATTACGTCCACGTCGATGGGCGATGGCGAGATGAAGATGGCGGCGTGAGCCGTGCAGAAGGAATGTTCACCGCGGAGGTTGGGGGGGCCGCGGAGGACGCGGAGAGAGAGTGTGTCCGAATGCAACGCAGCCCCGGGCTTGATGGCCCGGGGCTGTTTTCTTGGGGATGCACTAGACTGAGGAGATGACGCTGCGAAGGACAGGACGATCGCGGGACGGGACGATCGCGGCGATCCTGTTCTGGCTGGGTGTGGGCGTTACCGCCAATGTGCTGGCGACGTGGGGGATCGCGGTCTGGCAAGCGGGCGTGGTGGAGCGGCCTCGCGCGGGTGCACGGATCGATGTCATGCTGTACCCGGGATCCGCCGGCAATCCATCATCGCCCGCGTACGGTTGGACCGCCCGAAGCCGTCTCTGGTTGCATGATCGGATCTATTGGGCGATGAACTCCGGCACAGGGGTCGAGCACGTTCGATACGGAATGCCGTGGCGGAGCTTGCAGTGCTGGCAGGCCGAGGCAGGACACACGCGGGTGTGGCGTTTCTCGGTGGAGCTGCCCATGCCCGCGCGAGCCAACGGAGCCACCATGGCACGGCTCCCCCTCTTTCCCGTGTGGCCTGGCTTCGCCCTCAACACCCTCTTCTACGCCGCGCTCGCGTGGATGCTCTGGCAACTCCCGCTTGCGCTGCGGCGACGGCGGCGGCGGAGCAAGGGGCTGTGCGTGCGGTGCGGGTATGACCGGAAGGGGATCGGGGAGGAAGTGGTGTGCCCGGAGTGCGGCGGGATTCCCGGCGCGGCACGGTGAGTTTTCCGCGAAGAGCCTAAGGGGAGATCGAAGGGCCAAGAAGGAGAAGCCCAAGCGGGGAGGCAAAGGGCTGGTTCGAGAGTGGAAAAGACCTCTTTACCAACGACGCTCCTTTTTCCCCTTCGCGCCCTTCGGCACCCCCTTCGACCCTTCGCGGTGAATGCTCTTTCGACTTTCCGGCGTTCCCCGAATATGGGGATATGGAGGATCCGACCTCGGTTTGACCGGTTTGACCCCAGTTGCCCCCCCGGCCAGTCCCCGCCTACGCTTGCGGCGATTCTCGCAGGCCCAACGTTGGGCATGTCTCTGGATCTCCGACGCTTCCTCTCGGCCCGAGTTCAAGCAGCGGCAACCGTTTCACTCTCGGGCAATATGGATCGAAGCGTCATGAAGCTTTACGTCGGCAATCTGTCTTTCAACACGTCCGAGCAGGCCCTCCGCGATTTGTTCTCCGCGCACGGCGAAGTCTCCTCCGCCTCCCTCGTCATGGACCGCGACACCGGCCGCCCCCGCGGCTTCGGTTTCGTTGAGTTCTCCAACGACGAGCAGGCCCGCGCCGCGATCGCGGCCCTGAACGGCAAGAACTTCGACGGCCGTGACCTCACCGTCAACGAAGCACGTCCCCGCGAGGGTGGCGGCGGCGGCGGTGGTGGTGGTGGCGGTCGTGGCGGCAGCCGCGGCGGTGGTGGCGGCGGCTGGGGCGGCGGCGGTGGTGGTGGCGGCGGTCGCTCCTCCGGCGGCGGTGGTGGCGGCGGCGGCGGCGGTGGCCGCGGCGGCTGGTAATCAGCCCTCTGTCTCTGCTGATTCCAAATAGAAATACACAACACCCCGCGAGCGATCGTGGGGTGTTGTCGTTTTGGGAAGCAGATTGACAAACGGAGCAGTGAAAGAAGAGAAGACAAGCAGAATGCGCAAGGGATGCCGATGTGTTCGCTTGGCCGCGCAGAAATGATCCTGCGGACGAGTGCTGGCCGATAGCGTGGGCCGAGTCGGAACACGGGCTGATACGCGCGTGCCACGATGAGAACCACCGGCAGGATGCCCGCGGCACGGATTGAGCCAGGATGGCGAGCAAAGCACCAATCAAACCAGCACTTGCCGGCTCGGGGAGTTCGCTTCCGGCGCTGTTGCACAAGTTGCACCAGCACCGCGGATTGATTGTGCCGATCGGGTTTGTGCTGCTGCTGATGGTGGTGCTGGTGCCCATGCCGACGGCGGTGATGGATGTGCTGATCTGCCTGAACATCGCGCTGAGCGTGCTGATCCTGCTGACGACCATCTATATGGAGCAGCCGCTGGATTTCAGCGTGTTTCCATCGCTGCTGCTGGCGACGACGCTGCTGCGGCTGGTGCTGAACATCGCGTCCACGCGACTGATTCTGACGGCCAAGGCGGCGACGCCGGAAGAGGCCGTCGGCGTCGCTGGGCATGTGATCTCGGCGTTTGCGAACTTCGTCGCGGGCGACAACCTGTTCGTCGGCGTGATTCTGTTTCTCATTCTGGTGATCGTGCAGTGGGTGGTTATCACCAAGGGTGCGACGCGCATCTCGGAAGTGGCGGCCCGGTTCACCCTGGACGCCATGCCTGGCAAGCAGATGGCGATCGACGCGGACCTGAACGCGGGGATCATCAACGAGCAGGAAGCGAAGCGCCGGCGCGAGAAGATCTCCGCGGAGGCGGACTTCTTCGGTGCGATGGACGGTGCCTCCAAGTTCGTGCGCGGCGACGCGATCGCGGGCATCATCGTCACGTTCGTGAACATCATCGGCGGCTTCGCGGTGGGCACAATTGATCGCGGGTGGGAGGCGGGCAAGACGGCCCACGTCTTCACGCTCCTGACCATCGGCGATGGATTGACGGCCCAGATTCCCTCGTTCATCGTGGCGATCGCAAGCGCGCTGATCGTGACGCGCTCGGGCTCCAAGCAGCAGCTCGGACATGAGCTGACGGGGCAGCTCACCAGCCAGCCCATCGGGCTCTGGGTGACAGCCGCGTTTCTGGGAATGCTCGCGCTCACGCCGCTGCCGACGATTCCGCTGCTGGTAACGGCCGGCGGGCTCGCGGGGCTCGCATTCAGCTTGCAGCGAACGAGCAAGCAGAAGAAACAGCAGGAAGAGCAGAAAGTGACGGCCGCGGCGACCAAAGCGCCCGAAGGCCCGGCCCCGGAGCAACTGCTCAAGCTGGACACGCTGGAACTGGAAGTCGGCTACGGGCTGGTCGCACTGGTAGACACCACGCAGGGCGGCGATCTGCTGGATCGGATATCGGCCATTCGCCGGCAGCTCGCGGTGGAACTCGGGTTCATCCTGCCGCCGGTGCGCATCCGCGACAACATGCAGGTGGGGCCAAACGAGTATCGCATCAAGATCAAGGGTGCGGTGGTGGCGAAGGGGGAAACGATTCCCGGGCGGTTGATGGCGATGGACAGCGGAATTGCCACCGGTCGGGTGGACGGCGAGCCGACCAAGGAACCCGCGTTCGGGCTCGATGCGTGGTGGATCGATCCCGCGCTCAAGACCCGCGCGGAGACCATGAACTACACCGTCGTCGATCCGACGAGCGTGCTGGCGACGCACCTGACGGAAGTGGTGAAGACCAACGCCGGAGAACTGCTGACTCGCGAAGAAGTGAACAACTTGGTGACGCAGCTCAAGGAGAAGGCGCCGAAGCTGGTGGACGAAGTGGTGCCGGGGATCGTCAAGCCGGGCGATTTGCAGAAGGTGATGCAAAACCTGCTCCGAGAGCGGGTGCCGGTGCGCGATCTGGAGACGATTCTGGAAACCCTCAGCGACTGGGGCTCCAAGACCAAGGATCTGGATGTGCTGACCGAATACGTGAGGCACGCCCTGCGGCGGACCATCTGCCAGCAGTACGCATCGCCCATGGATGTCGGGCCGGCCGGGCGCGGCAGTGGCAAGCCCGGGAGCGCGGGATATCGCATCGCGTGCGTCACCCTCGATCCGTCGCTGGAAGATGTGATCAACTCGTACATTGATCGCTCGGCGGGAGCGACGGTGGTAAACATGCCGGCGCGGGTGGCGCAGCAGGTGAGCCAGCAGATTCTCGATGCACTTCGGATGCTGACGCAGGCGGGGCATCAGCCGGTGGTGCTGGCCTCCCCGCAGGTGCGGGCGGTGGTGCGGCAACTGTTGGAGCCGCACCTGCCAAACGTGGCGGTGCTTGGCTACAACGAAGCGGTAGCCGGCGTGGAGATCGAATCACTCGCACTGGTCGGGCCGCCGGGGCAGCAGGGTGTGGCAGGTATGAACAGCCAATCGGTTGCGGCGTGATGGCGTTGTCCACCGATTCTCCACAGAATCGCCTGACCGACAGGAATCGCGCTGAGAATCGATCTTCGAGTTGACGGAACGGTTGTGATCCCCGACAATGGGCGTGATTGAATGGGTGGATACGGGGACAAAGTTGGAATCGCGGCGTTCGCCGCGCCGGCGGGCAGGATGCTCTCGGATATGGCCAGGGACGGCATTGCATGAAGCTCAAGACCTATCGCGCAGCAACGATGGCCGAAGCTCTGACCGCGGTCAAAAAAGACCTCGGCAAGGAAGCGGTGATTTTGCACACCCGAACCGTGAAGGTCGGGGGTGTGCTGGGCTTTGGCAAGAAGACGATGATCGAGATCACTGCGGCGGATGAGCCGGTGAACGGGGCGCGGCGCGGGGCGGCGGCGAGGGGGAAGGTGGAGACGGTTGCTGGTGGGCAGGGATTGGGCGGAGGGCAGCAGACGCAGAAGCCCATTCTGGCGGCGACGGCCGCGGCGAACGCGTATCGGCGGGCCGCGGAACTCGCTGGAAATAGTGGGACCGCAACGCGGCAGCCGGTTTCGCCAGCTCGGGTGGAACTGAAGCCGACGCATGTGCCCGCGCCGACCCCGATTGCGGCGCAGCAGGGACGAGTGGCCGAGGAACCGACGCTGATGTCGGTGCGCGAGCGCCGCTTGGCGGAGCAGGCGACGATGCAGCCCGTGGTGCGGTCCGTCATATCGCTGGCGATCAACCCGCAGCGTGACGGAGGACAGCGTCGGGAGCCGACGCAAGTGCCGTTTGAGGGGACCGGATCAAGCGTGTTTGCCGGTTCGAGCATGTACCGCGAACTGGCGGACATCAAACTGCTGGTGAATCAGGTGCTGCACAGCCAGCCCGCGTCCAGCGCAGGGATGGCCGCGGGTGCGATGCCCGAGGCATTGTTTCAGCACTATCTGCGGCTGCTGGAATCATCGGTGAGTCGCGAGATCGCGGACGCGGTGATCGGTGCGGTGCGTGATGAACTGACTCCTGGCGAGATGCACGATGCGTCCATTGTTCGGACGACAGTGCTGCGGCACATCGCGGGGCTGATTCCTGTGGCCGATGCGGGAAGCGTGCCACCCGCGCGAAACGGTGAGCCGCTGGTGATCGCGCTGGTTGGGCCGACGGGTGTGGGCAAAACGACGACGATCGCGAAGCTGGCCGCGGCGTACAAGCTGCGGCACGGCAAGTCAGTGGCGCTGATTACCAGCGACACGTACCGGATCGCAGCCGTGGATCAACTGCGGACCTATGCGGGAATCATCGGGCTGCCGCTGAAGGTGGTCATGACGCCGGAGGAGATGGCGAGTGCGGTCGCTTCGCTGCGCGGATACGACGTGGTGTTGATTGATACCGCTGGCCGGAGCCAGTTCAACGCGGATCGGATCGCGGAGCTCCGGCAGTTTGTGGATGCGGCGTCGCCAACGGAAGTGCATCTGGTGCTCTCGAGCACGGCGAGCGAACCGGTGCTTATGCGAACGGCCGAGTCTTTCGCGGGGCTGCGCCCGGATCGGGTGATTCTGACGAAGCTTGATGAGGCGGTGAACTTCGGGGTGATTGTCAATGTGACACGCCGGCTTGGTACCGCTCTCTCGTTCATCACCACCGGGCAGGAAGTGCCGGATGACATCGAACGCGGGCAGCCGGATCGGCTGGCGCGGATGGTGCTGGACAACTCGATGATTGGCGGTTCCGTTCCCGGCCAGCTGCGGCGCGGCGTACAAAATCTGGAACGCGAGCAGATGCTTGCCGGAGTGGGAGGCGGGCGGTGATCACCAATACTCTTCAGGAACCCAGGGCGGCCGCCGCGCGGCCGGATCGGGCGTGGTCGCAGCTCATCACGGATGTGGAGTTTGATCTCGCGTCCATTGACGCGGAGATTGATGATCTGGGGCTGGAGACGCAGGCCGTTGAGACGGTGGCGCGAGTGGCGGAGCCGGAGGGAGATCAGGCGGCTTCGTTGCGGCGGATGATGGGGGAAGTAGGTGGGGTGAGAGAGGAAAAGACCAAGGGCAGGATGCCCGTGGTACAGAATCATGGGCTGGAAAGCCCATGCCACGAGCGCAACGCGGATCGCATGGCCACGTTGCAGGCGGCGCGGAAGGCGCGAGTGGTGGCAATCGCCAGCGGGAAGGGTGGCGTGGGAAAGACCAACATCGCGGTCAACACGGCGATCGCACTGGCGCGGCGCGGCCTGCGGGTCACGCTGCTGGATGCTGATCTGGGAACCGCGAACGCGGATGTGCTCTGCGGCATCATGCCCTCAGCGCGGCTGGACCATGTGCTCGGGCCGGGTGGGCTGGCCGTGCACGATGGCGCGCGGCGATCCATAAACGACATCGTGGTGGATGCGCCGGGCGGGTTCAAGCTTGTTCCGGGGTCGGCGGGCATCGGGCGCATGGCCGATCTGAACGCGGGCGAGCGCCGCTGGCTGGTGAGCGCACTGGTGGAACTTGCGGCCCAGGCGGACGTGGTGCTGATTGATGCCGCGGCGGGTGTGGGCCAGGGCGTGACATCGCTCCTGCACGCCGCAGACCTCTCGATCGTGGTAACAACGCCGGAACCGACGGCGATCGCGGATGCCTACGCCCTGATCAAGTGCCTGATGATGGAATCCGACCTGCCGCCGAATACGGAAGACGATCGCATCGCACTGGTTGTGAACCAAACGCGCGAGCCGCTGGAGGCATTCGCGACCCACGCGCGGATCGCAGGAGTTTGTGAAAGGTTTTTAGGTCTTCGTCTGCCGCTGCTCGGGTTTGTCGCGCAGGATGTGCGCGTGGGCGAGGCGGTTCGGGCACAGAAGCCGTACACGATCCTGGACCCCGGGACGATGGCGAGCAGAAACACCGCCGATTTGGCGGTGGCAATCATCAATATGCTGGGGATCGAGCGTCCGGAGATCGCGTGGAAACGGCTTCGACCCGCGCGACAGCAGGGTGGACAGCGGATGGATCGCGGCGTCGGCGGGTTGGTGCGGCGATTGCTGGGTTATTCGTCACAGACGGCACAGACCGTTCAAAAAGATGAAAATCCGCAACACCGGTTGCATTCAAGTTCTGAAAACGCCGAGGTACCTGCCCGCAGGACTTGAGTTGAGAAAAACAGGGAGTTTCAGTTGGCTCCGGGCATCGCGACAAAGGTTATCAGTGCCAGCAGCGCACTCACCGCTTTCTCGGTGGGCATCATGGCCGGTCTGTTCGCGGGGAACTCGGCTGAGACAATTCTTGCGCGTTCGCTCGTTGCCTTGGTCGTTGGGTATTTCGTCGGGATGATTGTCGGAGCCGTCGGCGAGAGAACGGTGCAGGAAGGGATCAGGAAGTACGAACAAAACCGCCCGGTTCCGGGCGCGAAGGGTGAGCCGGTGGCTCAGTCCTTGAAATTATCCGCATAGTTGTCCACAAAGAATGCACGGAGTTGCATTCTGAAACTCGCCGTTATACTTCTCCTCGACATCGCCATGGATTGGCGGGTCAAGGAGTACGGGCTCTGGACATCGAAAGGTGTCAAGGGTCCGACTAAATGGACTGGCTTCGGCCGGTCTGGGTCCGAGTGGTCAAGGAGCGGCCATGTCACGTTTGCGCGCATCATCGTCGGGAACTCGCGCTCGTAGCGGCAACAGATACGCCGTCGAGCACGCCGAACCCTCCAAACTGCCGACCAAGTTCGACAAGCTTCCCATCCGGGAAGTCTGGCAGCAGTACAAGAAAGCCCAATCCAAGGAGATCAGGAACTTTCTCGTTGAGAAGTACCTGCCCCTGGTCCGCTACAACGCGGAACGCATCTACGCGCGGCTTCCGGACGAGGTGGACATTCAGGACCTCATGTCTGCCGGCCTGTTTGGACTGATGGACGCGATCAACGCGTTCGACCTCGCCCGCGGCGTGAAGTTTGAGACGTACTGCGCCCCGCGTATTCGCGGCGCGGTGCTCGACGAACTCCGTTCGATGGACTGGGTGCCACGGCTTGTCCGCCACCGCACCGGCAAGGTGGATGGCGCACGCCAGAGCTTCGAGATGGCCAACGGCCGCGCCCCGACGGATGATGAGCTCTCCGGCATTCTGAACCTCGATGGCGAGGAGTTCGACAAGTATAAGCGCGACTCGTCGGCGGTGGGCACCTTCTCGCTGACGCGAAAGTGCTTCTCGTCGGATGGGAGCAAGGATGTCCGCGAGATCGATGTCATCAAGGACGATTCGCAGAACAACCCGTTCATCGATATCCAGCGCAAGGACGTGAAGGACCTGATCACCAAGGGTCTGTCTCGCGCGGAGCGGCTGATTGTCATTCTCTACTACTTTGAAGAGATGACGATGAAGGAGATCGGCGCAACGCTGGACCTATCCGAGAGCCGCGTGAGCCAGATGCACAGCTCAATCCTGGCCCGGCTGAAGGCGCAAATGCAGCATCGTTCGCGTGAACTGGAACCGGCTCATCCCTGATTTGACTCGCTGAATCACGCTGAATCAACCAGAATCACACGGCGTCGTTCCGTCGGCGCGTTCCGAAAATCCCTCTTCTTCGCGAGCCCCCGGGGTCTAGCCCGGGGGCTTTCGCTTTTGTAGAGATATCCTGCGTGCATGGTGAGTGTGCTGGCGGCCATCGCGATCGGGTCAAACGTGGGAGCGCGGGATGCGCACGTGGCGTTTGCGTTTGAGGCGATCGCACGACTGCCAGGAACACAGATCGTGGCGCGGGGGCCGGTGATGCGAACGGTGGCGGTCGGGAACCCAGGTGTGGAGGCGGGCGGGGAGTATCTGAACTCGTGCGTGGTGGTGCAGACCTCGCTCGGGGCCCGGGAGTTGCTGTCCCGGCTGCACGAGATCGAGCGGGAGCGCGGGCGCGATCGCGCGGCGGAGGGGCGATGGGGGCCGCGGACGTTAGATTTGGATTTGCTTGTGTATGGGGACGCGGTGATTGACGAGCCTGGGCTGACGGTGCCGCATCCACGGTTGCACGAGCGGCGGTTTGTGCTGGAACCGCTGGCGGCCATCACGCCGGAGATGATGGTACCGGGACGCGGGCGAGTGGGGAAGCTTCTGCGAGCGCTGGTTGATGAGATGCCTGCGAAGAAGGGATGAGCAATGAAGATGTGCATGCACGCGCGATGGGTGATGGGTCTGGTGAGTGGGGGGGCGATGACAGCCGCGGCTTGGGCGGAGCCGCCGAGGGTGGCGGACGCGATGCGCGAGTTGCAGGCGTTCTATCGCGCGGGGCCGACGTGCGAGCGTGTTCAGGTGGAGTTGCGGACCGCTGCACCTGCACCTGCGGTGGGAGTGAAGGTGGCACGATCGTCGATGGTCATTCGCGTTCAGCCAAAGAAGGTGGAAGAGAAGTCCAAGCCGGTAGAGGGAAGTGCAATGCCCGCTGCGACAACACCGGAGCCGCCGGTGGCTAGGAGCGCACTTGCCTCAATCGGATTGGAACTCGGGCAACTGCATGTGTGGGCGGCGGATGGTTCATTGATTGCCGTACACACGCGCGATCCGACGACGTACTTTCGTGCGCCGATCAGCGAGGATCTGCGCTCCAGCGCGCTGGCGGAAGCGTTGCCGCCGGTGCTGATGCCGGAGGTGGATCTGGCGGGGTGTGCGGCGGGAGAGACCTGCTCGGAGTTCTGGCCGTACGCGACTGGAATCGTGTGGCAAAGTGTGGAGCCGGACGCGAAGCAACCGGGGCGGCGGATTGTGCGTGGGACGTGCGAGGGTGGGACGGTGGCGCTCACGATGCAGGGCACGCGGCTGCGCTCGCTCGTCATCGACATGGCTCAGAAGAAGATGATGCTAACGCTCGGATTCGCACCGCTCATTCCGTGCGAGCCGGGGAAGCAGGCGATTCATGTGGGGAGCCGGTTGCCGGTGGCGTCGATGGATGAGCTGCGGCCGCGCTCGGGGACGCTGCGCGTCGGGTTTCGCGTGCCGCCGATGCCGATCACGCAGGCGGCGGGTCCGGCGTGGGATTTGGGGGCGTTGCTCCAGCCGCCGGTGGATGCGCTCGCGGCGGGGGTAAGGCCTGCCGAGCACGCGGTGCTGGTAATGGTGCGCCGCCCGCCGACGAATGCGAACGGGCGATTTCGTCCCGAGGAACTCGCGCCGATCCTGGCGCGGATGCGGAGGGAGGCGTACAAGGCGCGGATGCCGGGAGAGCAGGAGCGCGAGCCGGGAGCGGCGGGCGGAGCGATCGCGAAGTTCGGATACGCGCCGGTACTTGCGATGCTCGCGCCGAAGCCGGATGAGTTGCTGGGAACACTCAAAGGCGAGGCGGAGAAGTGGGGGCCGGATGTGCTCTGGACAACGGAGCCGAAGGGGACAATCGATCTGTTCGCGCCGGGCGCGGATGCGTGCTGCGTGGTGATCGATGCGGACTATGTGCTGCGCGCGGTGGTGGTGGTTGATCCGGGGCAAACGGCGGAAATGGTGGCGGATCAGATCGCGGCGACACTCTTTGAGCTTGGCGCGGCGGAGACGAAGTAGCATGGGAATCCTGCCCATGGTGATACGCAGGAATACTTAAAACACGGGCAGGATGCCCTTGGTACAAAAAAAGCCACGCGGGTGCGTGGCTCTCGTGGGTGCTGAGATTTGTTTCGGTCGAAGCGACCGAAGCATGGGCTGGTACGCCCAGGCGACGAAAGTCAGGCGGACTCGGCGCGGGGGTGGGCCTGGTTGTACGCGTTCTGCAGACGCTGCGTGGTGAGGTGGGTGTAGATCTGGGTCGTGCTGAGGGACTGGTGGCCCAGGAGTTCCTGCACGCTGCGGAGGTCCGCGCCGTTCTCCAGCAGGTGGGTCGCGAAGGAGTGGCGGAGCGTGTGGGGGCTGATGTCCGGATCGAGGCCGGCGGAGATGAGATACTTATCCAGTTTGCGGCGGACGGAGCGGCTGGAGAGACGCTTGCCGTGCTTGTTCACGAACAGCGGCTTGGCGTGCCCGGAGGCGTCCGGTCCCCACCACTCGGCGCAGCGCGGGTCGGATTGCACCAGCGCGACATAGCGCTTCACAGCGCCCATCGCGTGAGTGCCAAGGGGAACGAGGCGTTCCTTCTTGCCCTTGCCGCGGACGCGGAGGGCCTCGCCGGGCTCATCCATGTCGTCGGCGTTCAGGCCGACGAGTTCGCTGACTCGGATGCCGGTGGAGTAGAGCGTCTCGAGCATCGCGCGATCGCGGAGGCCCAGGACATCGCGCTCGCTGGGAGTCGCGAGGAGTTTCTCGATCTGCTCGACGGTGATCGCCTTCGGCAGGCGCTTGGCCTGGCGGGGCGTGCGGATGGCGGTCATCGGGTTGGTCTTGGTGAAGCCGCGCCGGTTGGACCACTTGTAGAAGGAGCGGAGGGTCGCGATCTTGCGGGCCATGGTGGCCGCGGAGTATTCCTTGGTGCCCAGATGGGAGAGGAACTCGCGGATGGATTCCGGATCGGCATCGCAGATGAGCTTGGTGACGGTGGGGGGGATGATGGTGTGGGCCACATCGCCGTTGCTGGTGCCGCCGCCGATCTTGTCGAAGGCGGTCTGCTCGTGGGCTTCCTTGATCTCGATGTTCCCCTCTTCGGAGAGAAACTCGATGTACTGGCGGAGGTCCGCGCCGTAGCAGCGAGCGGTGTAATGGCTGAAGTGCCGCTCGTCCATGAGGTAGGACGTAAAGCCGGCGATGATGGGAAGTGTCGTCATACTCCGTTGCTCCTGGTCGCCGCGCCATCCATGGCGCGGCGTACGTGCGTATCTGTTGATGACTGAGACTGGAACGGGGCGAGGTCGGGGGCGAGAACTAAAAGTCTGATATTGATTGGTCGGCCGAATCTACGTCCGGCTTTATCCGGCCTGTCAGGTTGCGGGGTTTGTGGGGGTCGGGTCGTTCCGCGCCAGCCCCGGAAGCAGGCGGTTCCTGAGCTGGTGGCTGACCAGCGCGGCATCAAACCAGTCGAAGGGAACATCCTCCGACTTGGCGAGCTCGGCCAGACGCATCAGCAGGGACTGTTCCTCGCCGGGTTGGCAGGAGAACGTCCAGCGGTGCTGGCCCTTGCTCAGCGTGACGCACTCGCAGGCGTGCGAGACGTTCACGGTGACGGGCGTCGGAAGGGCCGACTTCTTTGAGTTTCGCGGGGTTGGCTTGCCGAGCATGACTTGCGTTCCGTCGGGCGGGCTGGTGCGCCCCGGAACGGGACGCAGCTAGCGCGGGGGGGCGGTCGGTTCGGCCGTCGCGGTCGCGGGTTGCGCCAGACGCAGGCGTTCCTGGTCGATGAGGCGCGAGACCGCGACAAACGAGGCGAACTGCGTGTACAGGTCCATGCTTGCCATGATGCGTTTCCAGCCCAGTGCGGATTCGGGCTCGTGCCTGCCGGTGGCGTAGCGGCGAAGCTCCATCTGCACCTCGTGGTTCGCAGCATCGAGATGCTGGCTGAGCGTTGCAACGGGCTTGGTGAGATATTGCGTAGCGATGCGCCGGTCGTACTCGGTGTAGGAGAGTTGCAACCGCAGAGGATCGAGTTCGGGTGCTTGCACACCCGGGTTGCTGGCGAAGAGCGCGAGATTGATGCCGAGCTTGGGCGGGTTGTAGGGGTCGTAGGCGGTGATGGTGCCGACGATGAGGCCGTCCACGCCGAGAGCGTTCGCAAGGGTGCGAGCGTCCTGCGGGGTAGCAACGCTGGTCATGCCGCGTGCCCGCATCGCACCCAGCGTGCGGTTGAGGGGAAGGCAGGCCAGGCCGCGGACCTGGTCGATGTTGTGGATGATCTCGTCGGCGATCATGCCGGTGTCCACAATGGAGACGCCGGTCTCGTTGGCAAGCGGGGCGACGGCCCAGAGGACGTCGCCACGTGCGGCGTTGTAGGGAGCGACAAGCACATCCGGCGGAGAGAGGGTCTCCGTGGGTGCGCAGGCGGAAACAATCATGAGCGCGAGCACGAGTGCGGCCAAAGCCGAAGCGCGTGCCGCGCGGAAGAGCATGGTCTGTACGGTTGTCATGGCGTCCTGCCGTTTACGCGGGAAAATCCTTCGCCCGCGACGAAAACTCGGAATGGAAGCGGCTCGGCGGCGGTAAGGCCGGGGAGCCGGGAGGGTTCAGGAAAAATTAGTGGCCGGAGGCGGGGGCGGTGTGTTCATCGGGGACACTGGTCATTTCAGTGGCGGGGCCTTTGGTCGGGGCGTGGCCAGTGGCGGCGGTGATGGCCTTGTCGGTGCCGATGGACCAGATGTTCGGGATGCCGGTGCGATCGGAGACAAAGTAGATGCGTCCGTCGGTGGACCAGCTCGGCATGAGGTTCATGAAGGGGCCGGAGGTGAGGACAACGCGCTGCGAGCCGTCCACCGCGGTCATCCAGAGCGTGCTCTGGGGCATTTTGTCGGAAGCGGAGGCGAGGTCGTTGGGGTTCGCGATCGTGGCGTAGGCCACGCGCGTGCCATCGGGAGACCATGAAGCGTTGATGAGCGCCTGGCCCTGCGCGGAGGCGATCTCCGTCGGGCTGGAGGCATCGCCGGGGCGATAGTCGATGGACCAGACGCTGAAGGCGTGGTCGCCGCGCTCGCGGGAACGCTGGAAGAGAATCTTGTCGCGGCCGTCCATGCCGGTGTGGGCGACGGGGCACCACTGCGGGAACATGCCGTAGCCGAGGAACTCGGCCGAAGCGGTGCCACCGACATCCATGGTCCACATTTCCCAGCGGCCGGAGGTCTCACCGAGGCGGCAGAAGGCGAGCTTCTTGCCATCGGGCGACCAGGACGGATGGAGTTCGTGCGAAGCATCGCCGGTGACCTGCAACGCTTGGCCGCCGGTGATGGGCATCACGTAGATGTCCCAGTTACCGTTGCGGTTGGAGCAGAACGCGATCCGCTGGCCATCGGGGCTGAACGCGGGCATGACGTCGTTGCCGGCGTCGGAGGTGAGCTGAGTGATGGTGCGACCTGTGGTGGACTTGATATAGATGTCCGAGGTCGGGCGATGCTGGGTGGAGGCGAAGGCGATGAAGCGGCCATCGCGGGATACGCAAGGATCAAAGTCCGCGCCCTCGGGCGCCATGGTGACGTGGGTGAGGCCTTCGACGCCGTCGCCGCTGGTGGGCCGGGTCATGGGCATATTTGGTGCGGTGCGGGTGCCGAGTACATCCATGCCCTTGTCGCCCTTGAACTGGTCATCCCAGACGGCGCGATCGGCCTCGGCGATCATGCTGATCCAGAACGGTTCGAGCTTCTGGCCCGGGCGGTAGGAAGAAGTGCTGGTGGGGATCTTCCCCATGTTGTTCATGCTGGGCGGGGGCTGGATGACCGTGGTGGATGTCATCATCATGGAGTTGCTGACATCAGTTGTAGTGGTTGATGCGGGCGCGGGAGTGGTGGCCGCGGCGGTCGCGTCGGTGGTGGTGGCGCCAGCGTTTTTGCTGGGCGACTTGTACGAGGTCTGATTCATCTCACAGCCGCAGGCGAGGCCGGCGGAAGCGATGAGAAAGATCGTCTTGACGAGTGTCGAGGTGTGCGGCGAGGTCGTTGTCACGTCCGTGCTCTCCGAAGGGGTGTTCCGCTTGGCGGCCATCGGGCATCCTGCCCGCCGGTTCGCAACGCGATGCCCACGATGGGCCCAAGACTGAGCGGACCTCCGGTCCTTCATGCATCCGGCCGAGGTGCCCGAGTGCGGCGAGGGTTTATCGGACGGGCCGAGAGGGTGACTTTACCACGGCGTGGATTGTGGGGTGCAGATTGATGAAATCAGGGGTTGGGGGGCGGGGGAGTGGGGGGTGGGAAGAAAAGCACAAAAAGCCACAACGGCGCTGGTGCAACGCCACGTCCACCAGCGCCGAAGTGCTTTATTCACAGGGCGAACGAATCAAGTTTGGGGGATGGTCTGTATTTAGACTCGGGCCGTGCGGACGGTGACCGCGGGGGTGTTTTCCGGGCGGGCGCGGCGGGAACTGCGGCCGCGGGGAAGCGAGGAGGAGGTGAGATGCTCGAGATAGTCACCAAGCGCGGAGGAGGAGAACTGGCCAAGAAACTCCATGCTGGCGGTGGGGTTGAGCTCGAGAATCTGGTTGACCAGCCGCGCCTGCTCGGGGGCGACGGGGCCGGATTCTGGGACTGGGGGAGTGGTCGTGGCAACCTGATCGCGGCCGGTGAGGGAGCGCATCCAGGAGATATCGATGCGGACGGGGAGCTTGGCGGCAAACTTATGGGCAATGTGCATGGGCCGAACCTCCTTGTTCAGGCAGGGAACGAATGACGCCGAAGCGCCGTGAAAAGCGACGATCGGACGCGCGGGCTCATACGCTGGACTGTGTAACCAAAGCGGACGCTGGATTGGGGAGCGTCGATCACGTACGAAATCCGAGAACGATCCGAACGAATATGAGACACACGGTGCTGGAGATTCCAGATGGCGGTGGAAAGGTGCGGCATGTGCATGGTCCTGCGCCTGTCGGCGCGGCGATATGTTGGCGCGGACGATCGCTGCTGGGCGCGAGCGCGGGGGAGATCGCCAGTGGCGAAGTTGTGTGGAGCGGAAGCTATGCGGAAGTGGAGGGGGGCGCGGTGTTTGATGAGGATCCGCGGACGTGGGGCGCAAAGGGGTGGGATGCGCTTCGAACGCGGGTGGAGAGTGGCGAGCGCGGCGTGGTGATTCGCCCGCACGCGCGGCATGTTGTGAGCGATGTGCCGGGATGTCGTCGACTGCTGGAGACTTCGTGGGCGACGGAGCGCGGCG
>JBKJOD010000130.1:0-5996 GCA_046593245.1 Phycisphaerales bacterium | reverse complement strand
CGCGCCCATCGCGCTCCACTCCGGAAACGCCGCGCTCGCGGCCCGCACCGCCGCGTCCACATCGCGCTGGTCCGAGTCCGGCACGCGAGCGAAGATGCTTCCCGTGGCGGGCTCAACGACATCCGCATAGGTTCCGCCCTGCGGCCCCACCATCGTCCCGCCAATGAAGTTCGCGAGCGTCAGCATGGGGCCAGTGTATGAACAGGACGCCAACTCGGAGGCGTGATACCTTCCCCCACCCATGCTCCTCCCCACCATCCTCATCCTCGCCGCGCTCTTCCTCATCGTGGCGATTCTGTATTCCTGCGTCGGCCACGCGGGGGCGTCGGGGTATCTGGCGGCGATGGCGCTGATGGGCATCGCGGCGGAGGTGATGAAGCCGACATCGCTCGCGCTGAACATACTGGTCGCCACCATCGCGACGGTGCAGTTCGCCCGCGCGGGGTGTTTCTCGTGGCGATTGTTCTGGCCGTTCGCGGCGGCGTCGATCCCGCTCGCGTATGTCGGCGGCGCGATCAAGCTGCCGGGCGAGTATTACCGGCCGCTGATCGGGTGCGTGCTGCTGTTCAGCGCGTGGAGATTGCTGGCGACCGCCGCGCGTCCTGCGACAGAACCGCGCCCACCGTCGATCCCCGTCTCACTCGGCGTGGGCGGCGCGCTCGGGCTGCTTTCGGGCCTCAGCGGCACGGGCGGGGGAATCTTCCTCAGCCCGATCATGCTGCTGCTGGGCTGGGCCGATCCGCGCCGCACCTCCGGCGTCGCCGCGGCGTTCATCCTCGTGAACTCCATCGCGGGCATCATCGGCCTGCTGAGCACCCACCCGACGCTCCCGCCCACCCCCGCGCTCGCGCTCTGGAGCGTCTGCGTCATCACCGGCGGCCTGATCGGCTCCACCATCGGCAGCCGCAAGCTGAACCCCGCGACGCTGCGACGAGTGCTCGCGGTGGTGCTGATCATCGCGGGAGGGAAGTTGTTGGTGGTGTGGGGGTGAAGATGTGGGATGTGGGATGTGGGATGGGCGATGTCGGATGTGAAGACAACGAACCCGACGCGCAAGCGAGGGAATATTCACCGCGGAGGGCCGCGGAGTTCGCGGAGCGGATTTCTGGATGCATCCGTCCCCACGCCGTTTCAACGGCGTCCCCCCTTCTCGCAAGTAGGCCAAGGCTTCAGCCGTGGTCGCTCCCACCCGCGCACGCCCGCATTGCCTTGCGGAGGAACCGCAAAGTGGTGGCTCGAATCGTCGTGCCACCCGCCGCTTCCCAGTGCCCCATCCGCCCATCCACATTCTGCCATTTCCGTGCAAAGGGCACAATTCCCTTGTACTCCCGCCCGTTTCCGGTACGCTTCCTTCGTGCATCGCCCGATTGCCGGGCATGATGTCGTTCGAGCGGCCGAAAGGCCAAAGAGAAAGAGAGAGAGACCCCTTGTACAAGCTATCCATTCGTACGTTTGCGGCTCGCGCTGCGGCTGTGGCTTCCCTGGCCGTCGGTTTCCTGCTGCTGGGAGCTGGCACGGCGCGGGCCGACATCGCCTATGGCACCGATCCGATCAACAACCTCGTTTTCGAGGTCAATCTCGGCACCGGGGCGCTGACCAACGCGGTTCCCATCACGCTCCCGGGCTTTACGGTCACGGGCGCGGTCGCCCTCACCTGCAACCCGGTTGACAACTCCATCTGGGGCATCGTCAAGACCGGCGGAACCACCCGCCAACTCGCCACGATCGACCCGACGACCGGCGCGGCGACGTTCGTGGGCACGCTCTCGGACAGGTTCTCGACGTTGGCCTTCAACTCGGCCGGCACGCTCTACGCCGCGACCGGCAACGGCGCTGCGGTTCCCGAGACGCTCTACACCCTCAACACTGTCAACGCCGCGGCCACGCTGCAGTTCGCCATGGGCAACGGGGCCGACGGCGAGATCCTCGCGTTCGCGCCCGGCAACGCGTTTTACCACTCGTCCGGCAACGTCGCCGCGCTCTTCGAGCTGGTCAACCTCGGCCCGCAGACCACGACCTCGCTCGGCTCGGCCAACGGCGAGATGTTCGGCATGGGCTACAGCTCCGGCCTGTCCACCATGTTCGGCACGGGAATTAACCGCGACCTGTTCAGCATCAACCTGAGCAACGGAGCCCGCACCGTCATCGGCCAGACGACGCTTGCGGATGGGACGGTAGTCGCAGTCCGCGGCTTGGCGATCCGCGCCGTCCCGGCCCCGGGCGCGGCCGCGCTGCTGGGACTGAGCGGTCTCGTCGCGACGGGTGGTCGTCGCCGCCGGGCCTGATCCTTCGTGACATTTAGTATTCCAACACGGCCCGGGCTCACGCCCGGGCCGTGTTCGTTGGCCCCAACATGCGGGCAGGTGGGCCCGATCGTCCTTGACCCGTACCACCAACCGCGGCATTGATCGGTCGGTGGTTCCGCGTGCGGCAGCAAAGGCACACCGACCGGTCAAAGCCCCGGTCGGTGGCACGACCAAACAGTCGTGGCCACCCGCCGCCATCACCTCTCATATGATTTCACCATGTCCGAAGCCGAGAATCCATATCGATTTATGAATCGAGTTCCCAGAGCGCGACGACGTGCTGGCCAGAAGAGCGAGTGGCTGAAGACAACGCTGTTGTGCGTGGCTTTCACGGGTTTTCCTGCGCTGATCCTGATGGCGACTTCCTGGAGCAACAAAAAGGGGCTCAACGAGGTGATGATCCTCGCGCGGGGTGTTCTGAATGCAGACGATCGCGTGAAAGCTCGCATCGGCTCGGTTGAACGCTGGGAGAGCGTGAACGTTGACTACCACAGCTACCACGGCAACGGTCACGTTTCGGGGCTGATGCAGATCACAGGCACGAGTGGCCGCGGATCGCTGAGCTTGTCCGCCAAGAAGGTGGCGGATCGATGGGTGTTCACCCAGCTTGATGTGCTTCCGGAAACCGGCGAGCACATCGTTGTGCGCTGAGGAGTTGGCTGGTTTTCAGGTGAAGGATGGCAGCAAGCCCTCCTTCCCGGCAGGTGGCCCGATCATCGTGCCACTGTCTTGCTGCTTTGAGCAAGGCAGTGCGGTTGTCCGCGTGGGATCGGAGCGTCTACGAAGGCACTCGGACGGTTTCATCGCGGCATCGGAGAGATTGCGAGAGGCATCGGAGAGATTGCGAGAGGCATCGGAGAGCGTCCGAGAGGCATCGCGAGCTTTCAGTCAGCCATCGGAGAGCTTCCGCGAGCCCTCGGAAGTTCTCCGAGAGGCATCGGACGCTCTCCGCGAGCCCTCGGAAGGTTGCAGAGCGGCATCGGAAGGTCTCCGAGAGGCATCGGACGATCTCCTTTGGCGATTGCACGCGTGCGGCGCGGGAGCGATTGAAAGAAAATCTTCAACGTCCATCCGCGTTATTCGCGCGCCATCGCGGATTGCGGAACTTTTTTCGTTGCGTCTGTGATGATTGTGCGGGTTGGAGCAAAGTCGCGGGTTGCGATGGCCGAACTTGTTGGCAACAGCGTGCTCGCCGCTCGCTCCTGTTTGTTTCTTCGGCGTGGAGGTCACAGTTGCCCCGATGTTCGGGGCCTCCATGTGCGAGAGCAGGATTTGGGGCGACGCTTGGCGCGCTGCAACAATGGAGGGCACCATGCCCGTTTTGCCAGTTCGTAATCAGGATCTGCTCGACTTCTGTGATGGCCACACCAGCACGTTCACCACGAACGCCGCGGCCATCGGGCTGACCCCGGCGGCCGCGCTCCTTTTCAAGAACGCGACCGAAAAGGCCAAGGCCGACTACAAGGCCGCGCTCAGCGCCGACGAGGTGAAGAAGGCCGCCGTCAACACCGCGCAGGAGTCGATCAAGGCGCTGCGCAAGGTCGCGGGTGATGCCATCAAGGCGATCAAGGCCTTCGCGGATGCCGCGCCGATTCCCAGCGTTGTCTACAACCTCGCTCAGATTCCCGCGCCGGCGATTCCCGGCCCCGTGCCCGCGCCCGGCACGCCGACCGACTTCACCGCGGGCATCGAGCCCAGCGGCGCGATCACGCTGCGCTGGAAGTGCGTCAACCCCGTCGGCGGCGGCGGAACGGTGTATGAGATTCAACGCAAGACCGGCAGCGGCAACTTCTCCGTCGTCGGCGTCATCGGCACGCGCTCCTTCACCGACACATCGCTGCCCGCCGGCTCCACCGGCGTGATGTACCAGATCACCGCCGTCCGCTCCACCGTGCGCGGCGTTGCCAATATCTTCGTCGTCAACTTCGGCGTCGGCGGCGGAGGCGGACTGTTCATCGCGTCAACGTCCGAAGGGACGAATGCGATGAAGATGGCGGCGTAGGAAAATGGCACATCGCAAATAAACAAATCGCAAATCAAGACAACGCAGAAACGGCCCCGGGTCTGTTTGACCGGGGCCGCGTTGTCATTGGCCGCGCGACTGGCCAATAATCCCGCATGGAACAGACCGACCCAGCCAGCCCGTGGTATCCATACGTCTGGGTCGATCCCGAACGCATGGGCGGCGAGCCCTGCTTCCGCGGGACGCGGCTGCCCGTGCGGATTCTCTTTGAGTACCTAGGTGGCGGATACACCCTCGATGAGTTCCTCAGCGATTTCGACGGCGTGCCGCGCGAGACACTCGAAGCGGTGATCGCGGTGGCGACACGGGAAATGGAACGCACGTCGAGGGCGGCGTGAAGATTCTGCTGGATCACTGCGTGCCCAAGCGATTCGGCAAGCTGCTGATCGGACACTTCGTGCGCACCTGCGAGTTCATGGAGTGGGACAACCTCAAGAACGGTGCCTTGCTGGCAGCGGCCGCGCCGGAGTTTGATGTGCTGCTGACGGTTGACAAGAACCTGCGGCACCAGCAGAACCTGCTCACGCTTCCGATCCCGGTGATCGCGCTGGACGCGGTGACGAATCAGCCGCACGTACTCGCACCGTTTGCCCCAAAGGTGCTGCGACTGCTCGAAGAGCCGCTGGAAATGCGGATCTATCTCGTGACGCTCGACGCAGAAGACGCGGATGCGGGCGATTGAGCAGGAGCAACTGAGGAATCACTCCCGCACCTGCTCCACCGCCCACGTCATGCCCGTTCCATCGCCGCCCCCGTCCTTGCTGCAATCAATATGCAGCGTGAAGAAGCCGGGGAGATTCGTCGGGCTGGCGGGCTTTCGCCAGTCGTAGTTCTTCTCGCAGCGCCGCACCATCGGCCAGATGATCTGGCGGTCGGACTCGGGCAAGGGCAGGGCGTCGATCTCGTGTTCGTGGAACCACTCCAGCGTTCCCTCGTTCAGCGAGGTGCGGGTGACCTCGACGGGGCCGAGGACGCGGTAGTAGAAAAGCAGCCAGTGGCCCTTTCCCTCATACGCCTGCTCGCTGATGATGCCCATGAGGTGCAGCCGGTCGATGGGGACGTGGATGCCCGCCTCTTCCATGATCTCGCGCTGGGCGCACTGCGCGGGGGACTCGCCGGTGGGCATGTCCAGCTTGCCGCCGATCGGGGAGCAGAGGCCTTTGTTCGGCTCGCGGGCGCGGCGGAGCAGGAGCACCCGGCCCGCAGCGTCGCGGAGATCGCAGAGGCAGGCGAGTTTGTAGGGGAGAGTTGGAGAGGGATTGGTTGGGGGGGACATGGAGGGTAAGAGTAGGTGAATGGGTGGCACGGGCAGTCCTCTTGGGTGGCACGGGCAGCTTGCCTGCCCGTGGTGTTGCAAGAGGGACTCGGGACAACTGGGGAGCCGGATTGGCGGCGATTGGGGCAGACAGATGTCCATGTTCCAGCATCACGGGCAGGCAAGCTGCCCGTGCCACCCCATGCTGAATCCCATACAACCCAAACTCCGCTCTCGCGTCTCACGATTCGCCAGCCAACAATCCGATGATCGTGCCAATGTCCACCCCACTCGCTCCGTTCGCGCCGCCCCATCCTGTCGGGGCGGCGAGGGTTTCTGTGCCTGTGCCAACTACCACCATGATGTCATTTTCCAGTAGTGACCGCCATGCGCCGCTGGTGGTGCGGAACCG
>JBKJOD010000238.1:0-15618 GCA_046593245.1 Phycisphaerales bacterium | reverse complement strand
CGACGCCGTCACGCCCGGCGACGCAGCCGCCTTCTTCTGCCACTGCGGCCTCACGCTACGAATTGATTGAAACCGCTCTAGAGATTCGCTTGGCCAAAGACTCGATGGCGAAAAGGTGGTGGCGAACGACCTGATCAGCTGGATCGCATTGAACCGAGCGATTGACGACAATCGCTCAACACTCGCTTGGTTTGATCGAGTAAAACATGATCGCCGTAGATGCCCTCTTGCACGACGCGCTGGCTACATGATCGAGAAAGTTCTTGTCAAGCAGGGTCGGTGGACCGATCTTTGCTATCTCTATGAGGAGCCATTCGAACTGCTTGAGCATACTCGACTCACGCTGCGTTCGTTCGAGGCCTCGGCTGGCACAGTGCCCACATCTCCGCAAGTTCGCCGGCTCGCAGCCGAAATGATGCGCCGATCAACGCAGACCAGCATCGGCCAAACCTACGCGTCACTTCTCGCGCGGGACGATGATCTACAAGCCAAGCTTTTTTCCAGCAAAGCGATGGAGTATTTCACTACTCTGGACATCGGCTCTGAAATGGTGCGATGGGCTTTGAAAGCCGGACAAGCACGAATTGAGCACCTGTCATGGCTTTTAGCAGACAGGAATGACAAAGACACTGCCGTCCTTCGGCAAGAGGTGCGTGATGCTCTCAAGAGGCAGCAAAACGCTCAATCCCGCGTTCTGTGGTAGTATCGTTGCTACAACCACCGCCACCTCGCCCGCTTCTGCTCGTTCACCCGCCGCACACTCCGCAGCTTCTCCTCCATCTCCGCGCACTTCCGCGGGCCATACGCGTTCGAGGCCGCCGCGCGGCAGAACGTTCGGCGCTGCTCCGACGGAATCGGCGGCGGCGTCTGTCCGCTCATCATGCGGGCGTGTCCTTCAGGATCGGCTGGCTCATCCAGATACCGACTCACCATGAATCGCAGAATGCGTTCGCGGATCGAGAACCACCACGCATCCTGCCGGCTCGGCTCGTTGCGCAGACGATCACGCAGGCCCAGCCATTGGGCGATCCACTCTTGGATGAGCCAGCGCATGACCATGATCGTGATACGGTGCAGTCTGCCCGAGGTGGAGGGACCGGATCGCCCTATTCAGAATACATCGGCCAGCGCGAGATGCGAGCGGATATTCCGCTGCCAGATGGGCGGGAAGTTCCGGAGGAGAAATGAAAAACACGGGCCTTGCGGCCCGTGCTTGGTGTGATGCAAAGTTGATTTCATCGAAGCAAAGGCACTCGGGCTGCGGCGGCCCGAACATTGGCCAGTAGGCCAATGCCACTGGAGCTATTCCTCATCGTCATCATCGTCGTCGGCATCGGCCGCTGCTGCCGCCGCCGCCGCGGCTTCCGCTGCGGCGAGCTGCTTCTTGGATTCTTCCTCGTGGGCCTTCAGCGCGGCCTCCTCGGAGATGCCTTCCTTCGCGGCCTTCTCTTTGGCGAGCTTACGCTTCACGGCCTCGACCTTCACTTTGTCGGGCGCGATGATGATGCTGGCCTGCTTGCCCATCCAGCGTGGCGTCTGCTCCACCTTGGAGATGTCCGCGAGCTGGTCGCGCACCTTCGCAAGGTTTTCCAGCCCGATGTCACGGTGCGCGATCTCGCGCCCGCGGAACTTCTGCGTCACCAGCACCTTGTGCCCGTGCATCAGGAATCGCCGCGACTGGTCGATGCGGATCTGCACATCGTGCGGATCGATCTTCACCGAGCGGCCCAGCCGGACCTCTTTCATTTCGGTGACCTTGCTCGCGGCGCGGCTCTTCTGCGCCTTCTTGGACTCTTCGTACTTGAACTTGCCGTAGTCCATGATCTTGCAGACGGGCGGGCGCGCGTCCGGGGAGATCTCAACCAGGTCCAGCCCCGCGGCGTCGGCCATGCGCAGGGCGTCGGGCGTCTCCACGACGCCCAGCATTTCATCGTCGGCTCCGATCAAACGGACCGGCGTGATACGGATCATGTGGTTCAAGCGCGTGCGCTTGACGGTGTTGTCGCGTTGAAAGGGACGGGGAGGGGGGATGGGCGATGCTCCTGAAAAAGAAAACGATCAACGAATCATGGCCGCGCGGACACACGCCGCAAAGCCCCACGCATCGGCGTGGTGTTGAATGTGAGTGCGAAGATGGGCCTGAGAACCGGCGATCATGGGCGCACGCCGGACTTGCCGGCCGCACCGAGATCGACATGCTGTTGATGCACAGTCACCGGATCACGACTCCAAAGAAACGATCAGCGTTACTGCCGCGGTTGAGAACAACTCCCAAACCGATCCCGAAGACTAACGCATTTTTTGCCCCCCGGCAAGCCCTACTCACGAAATTCGCGCGTTCTCAACCTGTCCAAATACAAAACCGCCCAAATTGGGGGCTTTATCTCAACACCGCGAGCAGAAGATTCCCCAGCAAACTCAGGCCCAGCGTGATCAGCAGGGCCTTGAACAACCACGGCCGCACCGACACCCGAGGGTCCGTCGATGTCTGACTGATCGGCGCAGCCGGCGCGGCGGCCTCCGCACTGGCCAGTGATTGCAGGTCCAAACCGCCAATGTCCTTGTGTGCGATTGGCGGCGATTGTTTGTTGCGCACTGCTCGCAGATCAACCAACAAGTCCGAGCAGGACTGATACCGGGCGGAGGGCACTTTGGCCATCATCATCTCGATGACCTCGGAAACGCCCGCGCTGAGTTTCGGATTGGCATGATCCGGTGGGACCAGTTCCGCCTTGAGGTGCTTGTGCATCACCGCAGACGGATTCTTGCCATCAAACGGAACCGCACCGGTCACCATGTGATAGAGCGTCGCGCCGAGTGAGTAGATGTCGCTGGGCGGGCCGATCTCTTTCTCGCCGCGGATCTGCTCGGGAGAGATGTAGTACGGCGTGCCAAAGGCCTTGCCCTGCTCGGCCTCGGCCGCTTCCTTATCTGACATCGCGCGGGCCAGACCCATGTCTGCCAGTTTCGCGATGCCCTCCTTGGAGAGCATGATGTTCTTGGGCTTCACATCGCGGTGGATCAGCCCCTTGGCGTGCGCGTGCTGCAGCGCCTCCGCCACCTGAATGATGATGTCGATCGCGTCGATCTCGTTGTACCGCTTGTTCTTGACGATGTCGTCGTACACCGTCCGGCCCTCCACATACTCCATCACGAAGTAGTGGTAGTCGCCGGCCTGACCGACATCGAACGCCTGCACGATGTTCGGGTGGTTCAGCGCTGCGGCCGCGCGACCCTCCGCGTAGAAACGCTCGATAAACTGCGGGTTATTCGTGAACTTGCGCGGCAGCACCTTGATCGCCACCTCGCGATCCAGCGAGAGCTGCTTGGCCTTGAAGACCGTTGCCATCGCGCCCTTGCCCAGATTGCCGAGCACCTTGTATCCGGGAATCTGCTGCCCGCTGCGCTCCGCTTCCGCCTGCGCCTTGATGCGTTCAAGCTGGCGGCGTGTGATGAAGTCGTTCTCCACCAGCAGCAGCGGCAGCGACTTGCTGTTGCCGTCGAGCGAAGTCGTGCGCGCCTGTTCGAGACACGCCTGCACTTCTTCGGGCGTGGCCAATCCCTGGTCCACCACGATCTTGCCGATGATCGTGTCGATGTTGGTGCCGCCCTTGGTCTTGCCCTTGGGCGGACCGCCATCCAGGCCGCCCTCATCATCGAAGCCGCCAGCGACTTTCTTGCCACCGCCACTGCGGCCGCCAGCACCATTGCCTCCCGGAGTCGGCGGCTTCGGCTCACCCTCCAGCCCGATGTCCGCGCGCGCCTCGCGCTCGGCATCCCCCCGCGCGTTGGAATCCATCGGCGAGGTCTCACTGAGATCGGGCTTGCGGGGTTCCTGGCTCATCGATCCTCTAAATGCGCGTGCGTGCGTGCGGACAACGGTGCGTGCAGAGCCACGCAAGGCCGCTGAACCTAAGACATGCCGAGAGAACAGTCAAACCGTGCTCGAGAGTGTGAGCTATTGGGGAGTACGTGCCAGCCCCGCGGCGTGTTTCCGGCGCGTGAGGGGCTTCCCGATATCCCATTAGCTGGTTATCGGCGCACACGACCACACACATCGATAGTCTGAGCTACGGCATTGGCGTCTCATCTATGTGCCTTGGTCCCGGCACGGATGGGCTTGGAAGCCCGATTGCATCGGCTTCTCTGGTCTGACTCGGAGGACATTCAATATTCCCCCACGCCCCAAACCACCCGCACCTCACGAGCCGGGTGTGTTTCCTGTCGGTTGCGGCAACGCACGCCGTAGTCGCGTATTGCATCCGGGTGCCGAGATCGTGCGTATCCCCCTCATACTCTCCCGCGAATGCATCTTGACCACCACAATAGGGGATCGCCAGCACGAATCTAGAATACCAAACGTGAACCGCACTGGCTTTTTCTTCAATTTTGCGTTACACTTGGGATGTAGGTGCTCGTATCAGGTTTGGAGCCAGGGAAGGTTGCCGCGTCCGTTCTGGGCACGGATGGGTTCGTGAAGATTTGGAAAAACAGTAACGACCGGAGGTTTTCAATGTCCAAGTTCCGTGCGCGCGCTTTCACACTGATCGAGTTGCTCGTCGTCATCGCGATCATCGCGCTGCTGGTTGGCATCCTGTTGCCCGCACTGGGCAAGGCCCGTCAGGCCGCTCAGGTGGTGAAGAGCTTGGCCAACGTCCGCTCGATGGCGCAGATGCAGGCGACCTATTCCGCCGAGAGCAAGGACGGCATCATCAATCCCTTCGATAAGAACAACCCGACGGCCTTGGGCATTCCATGGCACGACATCGCGATCCCCAGCCAGATCAACAACACCGGCGCACCCGGGCGTTGGCAGTTCGATGATGCGACCCGCTGCACCGAGATGTTCTCCGCTCACGCGGGAAGTCTGATTCTCAACTATCACGCCTCGACGCCATCAGACCTTTTCTCCGACGTGCAGTTCGCGCCCGGCGATACGACTGTGATTCAGCGCTCCAAAATGTTCTTCAGCGATCTTCTGAACAACCGCCTGCCGGGCAACGACATCTCCACAGGCATTTGGGACGGCTCGTACTGGTTCTCGCCGACCCTCTGGTTGAGCGCGTCCAGGTATCCGAACCAGAACTTCACCGCGCTGGGTACCAGTGGCGTGACCATGTGGCGCCGAAATCGGCTGGACGATGTGACCTTTCCCCAGAGCAAGGTCTTTGCTTTCGAGCGTTTCGATTTCACCAAGCAGGTCCGGGCCGCCGGATCTTCGCCCAACTTCAACTCCACACGTCAGAAGGGGTACTTCCCGAACTGGAACAACCCCGACGCAGATGCGCGTTTCGCGCTTGGCGACGGCAGCGTGGATTCGGTGAAGATCAGCAAGTTGTACGCACTGGGCTTCAACAACCCGAGCGTTGCGGTCGCTCAGAACGATCTGGTTCCCTCCGGCAACTGGAATCCCTCGAACGCTCTGCTTGATCGATACGGAATGGCCGAGGATGCGCTCCAGAACGGCACCGTGCAGAACGGCGGGCCTTTCCCGTCGTACTTCTGGGCCACTCGCAAGGGCATCAACGGTCGTGACATCAACCGGTAACACGCCGGCTTCTGAGTTGACGTCGGGAGTATCAGGTCACTATGGACAGTTCGCAAAAGAAAAATATCGCGCTCATCGGCGTGGCCGTCCTGCTGCTGGCTGGTGCGTTGGTCTTCGGGTTCCGCGACTCTCTGTTCTCGGGAACGCAAGGCGCACCAGCTCTGGATGAGGCGACGACGGCAGCCATCGCAGAGAACACCAAGCCCGAGGACGCTCGTGCTCAGCCCGATCCGCCCAATCCCCCTCCCAAGGGAAGTGGCAAGCTCCCCGGCCGCAACTGATAGCCCTACTCCCACCCACGACTGCGGCAGTTCTGCCGCTCTCGCCGATACATTTCAAGCCGGCTCCTGTTCGGAATCAGTCTTTCTGACCTATTTGGACGGGCACGCCAACGGAAATCGTGTATTCTATGTGTGTGGTGTTTTGAGCGGTAATCGCGAACGGTCGCGAATAAGGGGGCCGCGTTCGGGTTCTCCAACGCGAGGATTGGTCGTTTGTCAACCCATAGCGGAGGTCGCCATGAGCACTCTTCCCGCGCGTCGTATCTGGTCCGCTCGCCCGTCGGCGTTCACGCTGATCGAGTTGCTGGTGGTCATCGCCATCATCGCGCTGCTGGTGGGCATCTTGCTCCCCGCGCTGGGCAAGGCCCGCGAGGCGGCTCGCAACCTGGTGAGCTTGGTGAACCTGCAACAGTGCGGCGTGCTCCAGGCCTCATACGGCGCGGACTTCCGCGACTCGTTCGTCAACCCGTTTGATGCCAAGACCCCGCAGTTATTCCCGGGGCTGACCTGGTGCTCGGTCGCGGTGCAGAACACCACCAACGGCGGGCCGCTGTACTACTGGGATTTCGGCGATCCGGGATACGCCTCCGAGTTGTTCGCGGCCCACTGGGCGAGCTTGATGACGCAGTACATCACGGCGAACAACCTGAACAGCAAGATGCTGTTCGCGCCGTCGGACACCCTCGCGCAACTGCGATATCAGAAGATTCAAGCTCAGGTGCTCGCTACGAATGGGATCGACGGCTGGTTGTGGGACAGCTCATACTGGACTCCCCCGACATTCTGGATGAACAACCTGCGCTACAAGAATGTAAACCGAACTCCAATCAGCAACTCCACCGCGAACGGCAACCAATTTTGGCGACGCAATCGCTTTGATGATGTGGCCAGCCCGCAAGGCAAGGTGCTCGTCTACGAGCGCTTCGATTTCACCCGGAAAACTCGCCCGCACCGGGCTGGCGGACGCGAGGACTTCTTCCCGATGTTCAACAACCCCGAAGCGACCATTCGCTTCGGCTCCGCTGACGGCAGCAACGACAGCATCAAGCTCTCCAAGCTGTACTCTCTCACCGCGGCTTCCAACACCAACCAGTCCGTGGTTGATACCTACACACCCTCGGGAACGTTCTCGATTCCGGATTCAATCCTGGGCGATCCCAACGCTCCGTCGCTTTCGGCTCAGGGCTACGCCCTCGGACGCGATGGCCTGGAGAATGGCGACGGATCGATGCTCGGCATTCAGGGCGGGTTCAACTCGTACCGTGCCTTCTTCTGGGCCACCCGCAACGGGCTGCAGGGGCGCGACTTCCCCCGATAGCCACTGAGGAACGCGCCGATGGACCAAAAGAAAAAGAACATGATCCTGATTGGCGTGGTCGCGGTGCTGCTCGTCGGCGCGTTGCTGCTCGGATTCCGAGAGACGATCTTTGGTGCGGCTCCGCCGGTGACTTCTGCGGTCGTCGAAGATGCCAAGAAGCAGTCTGAGCAGGTTGCCGAGCCCCCGCCCGTCGAGCCGCAGACGTCCCCGTTCAGCAAGACCCCCAAAAAAGTCGGCGGTTGAACGGCCGCCAAAATCTTCGGCCTCTGCTGGCCAAACATGCCGACATGATCCGAACATTTGCGACTTTGGACGCAGTTTGGTAGGCGTTTTGGGTAGCATCTCCTCATAGATGCGTCGCGGGCCGCTCGTGCCGACCTTCGGGTTGGGCGTTTGCTGGCGGCCGGGCAACATCGGCGGTTGTTCAAAGCACATGCTCGTTACACAGAAGCGTCCGCGTGATCTGCACTGGTACCACGCGGGGCCGCTGCTCTTTGGCGATTGGGGCACCAGCCGCCTCTATGTGCTGGGGCTGGCGTTCTATTACACGGGCCATGCCTCGGTGCTGTACATGGCGGCGATGTCGCTGATCATGGCGGCGGTGGCGTGGGCGTACACGATCGTCTGCCGCAGCTTTCCCGAGGGCGGCGGCGTGTACACGGCGGCACGCCAGATCTCGCCGACGCTGAGCGTGATCGGCGCGACGCTGCTGCTGTGCGACTACATCGTGACCGCCGCACTGAGCGCAGTGGAGGCGTTCCACTACTTTGGCATCCACGGCAACCTGATGGTGGTGCTCTGTTGCCTGGTGACGATCCTGGGCATCGGCGTGATCAACTGGTTCGGGGCCAAGAGCGCGGGGCGGTTTGCGCTCATCATCGCGGTGGCGGCGATCATCTGCAGCGCAGTGATCGGCGCGATGTGCCTGCCGTTTGTCGCGAAGGGCTTCTCGACGGTTCATTTGAGCGCGGACCACGCCGGCGGGTGGGGCGATCGCTGGCAGTCGCTGGTGCGCATCGTCCTCGCGCTCTCGGGCGTGGAGGCGGTGGCGAACATGACGGGGCTGATGAAGGAGCCGGTCAAGAAGACCAGCAAGCGAACGATCTGGCCGGTGCTCATCGAGGTGGTGCTGCTGAACATGATCTTCGGGCTTGCGCTCAACGCGCTCCCCGCGCTGGAGAACATCACCACACCCGATTATGTGACCCACGAGGTCATCGGCAAGCTGGCCTCGGACGCGGTGCCGGTGGAGGTGCAGGCGTATCGGGACACGGCCGTGAAGATGGTCGCGACCCACGCGGGCTCCTACTGGCTGGATGGCCACTGGCCCGGCGCGGGAGTGTGGTTCGGCATCATCACCGCAGGCATCTTCGCGCTCTTGCTGCTGAGCGCGGTGAACACCGCCGTGATGGCGAAGGTGTCGGTGATGTACTCCATGTCACACGACAAGGAACTGCCCAGGCCCTTGCAGCGATTGAACTACTCGGGCGTGCCCTGGATCGGGCTGATCGTAGCGTGCGTGCTGCCGATGGGCGTGCTGCTGTTTGAGGCAGACGCCAAGGCGCTGGGAGATTTGTACGCCATCGGCGTGGTCGGCGCGATCGCCATCAACTTCACCTGTTGCGCGATGAACCGGAACATCGCGATGAAGAAGTGGGAGCGGGCGGGCATCTGGACCCTGGGCGGGTTGATGGCGATCGTCGAGATCACGATCTGCTTCGCCAAACCGCACGCGCTGCTCTTCGCGGGGTCGATGATCGCGGTCGTGCTGACGGTTCGCTTCGGAATGCAGATGTACGCACGCCAGCGTGCATTGGCTCTGCCTGTGCCCGTGCCCGAGCACGGCTGGCTGGCGGAGATCAGGCGCGAACCGTTGCCAGTGGACCCGAGCCGGCCGCGCATCATGCTGGCGGCACGCGGGCGCGGCCAGGCGGAGTTCGCGGTGGATATCGCGCGGCGTCGCGGCGCAACGCTCTTTGTCATGTATGTGCGCACCCTGCGCGTGATGGACCTGGCCCCGGGAACCGTGCCGCAGGTGGAGGATGATCCGCAGGCGCTGCAATCACTGGGCGCGGTGGTCTCGCTGGCGCACCGTTTCCGGGTGCCGGTGCAGCCGATCTACATTTGCGCGACCGACGTGGCCGCGGAGATTCTCGACTACACGGTCACCTTCGGCTGCGACACGCTGATCATGGGCAAGAGCAAGCGTCGCGCCTTTGCGCGGGCGCTCGAGGGCGATGTGGTCACGCAGATCGTCCGCGATCTCCCCAACGAGGTCGCACTTATCACCCGTGATGCCAGCCCGCACCCGATGGGGCCCGAGCCGACGGCGGAAGTGGTGCCGCACGGCACGCACGGGGTCGCTCGATCGGATTTGACACCCGAGAAGAATGGCACGGGAAGCGCACCAAGCGAGGGCGACCGGCCACGGGTGTAGGTTTTCCACGACGGGTGATTGTCAGCAAGCGACACCTGGAACCACTGAGGGCGGAGAATGCACGCCGCGGTCATCGCACGCGTTGAGGAAAAGCGAGGTGGGTCTACGCTTGTTCCGATGGACACGGATGTCACTTTTCCCATGACCGACGCACACAAACACGCCCAGCATGACCAGCAACTCGACCAGAGCGCGGGCCAGCCATCGCCCGCGCGGCGGTCAGGATTTCCGGGCGAGGAGGAGATTCTCGCCGGGCTGACCGCGCCGCAGCAGGAGGCGGTGCGCTGCACCGAGGGGCCGCTGCTGGTGCTGGCCGGGCCGGGGTCAGGAAAGACGCGCGTGATCACGCGGCGGATCGCGTATCTCATCGCGTGCGGCATTCCGGCGTACCAGATTCTGGCGGTCACGTTCACGAACAAGGCCGCGGCGGAGATGCGTGAGCGCGTCGTGAAGCTGCTCGGCGATGGGCCGGTGAGCCGCGGGCTGACGGTGACGACGTTCCACGCCTTGTGTGCCCGACTGATCCGGAAGTACGCGGACATCGCCAAGCTTCCGGGCATCACCGGGACGTTCGCGATCTTCGATACCGATGATCAGATGTCGCTGCTGAAGAAGTCGATCGAGCAAGCTGGGGTGAGCACCAGCAACTGGCCGGCGCGGAGCGTGCTGTCGAAGATATCCGCGGCCAAGAACGATCTGCTGGGGCCGGACGAGTATGCGGCACAGGCGTTCGACTTCAACGGGCGGACCATCGCAAAGATCTACACGCTGTACCAGAAAGGGTTGCGGGCGTCGAACGCGGTGGACTTTGATGATCTGCTGCTGCTGACGGCGCAGATGCTCAAGAACAACACGCGGGTGCGTGAGATGTGCCGCGAGCGGTGGCAGTATCTGCTGGTAGATGAGTATCAGGACACCAACACGGCACAGTTTCAGATCGCGGCACTGCTGGCCGGTGGTCCGGCTTTCCGAGCCGGACGGGAAGACGAATCACAAGCCACTTCGTCCGGCTCGGAGAGCCGGACCACCCAGAATATCTGCGTGGTCGGAGATCCCGACCAGTCGATTTACGGTTGGCGGGGAGCGGACATCGAGAACATTCTTCAGTTCGAGAAACACTTTCCGAAGGCGAAGACGATCGCACTCGGGGAGAACTTCCGCTCCACCAAGCACATCATCGGCGTGGCGGACACGCTGATCCGGAACAACAAGAAGCGCAAGCACAAGGATCTGTTCACCTCCAATGCGCAGGGCGCGAAGCCGGAGGTGGTGATCTGCCGGGATGAGCACCACGAGGCGCGGCTGGTGGTGGATTGGATGAAGGAGCGGCGCGAGGAGAGCATGGCGGAGGGGGAGCCCTTAGCGTGGAAGGACTTTGCGGTGTTTTACCGCACCAACGCGCTCAGCCGCGTGGTGGAGGATGTGCTGCGGAACGAGGCGATTCCATATGTGATCGCGCGGGGAACCGCGTTCTACCAGCGCGAGGAGATCAAGCACGCGCTGGCGTATCTGCGCGTGGTCGCAAACCCGGCGGATGGCATCTCGCTGCTGCGGATCGTGAACACTCCGTCGCGCGGCATCGGTGATACAACCATCGAGCGCGTCGAGGAGCTGGCGGCGCAACACGGCACGGGCGTGCTGGAAGCGTTGCGCATCGCGCCGGACTCGCTAACGCTCGTCACTCGCACCGCCGGATCGATCCGGAAGTTCGTGGGCATGGTGGACTCATGGGCGGGCATCCACGACGAGGGGATGCTGCACGCGCCGGCGGCGGAAGGATCGCTGGCCGAACTCGTCGAGCGGGTCATCCGCGAGAGCGGGCTGGAAGACATGTACAAGAAGATGGGGGACGAGGAGGCCGAGCGGCTGGAGAACCTTGCCGAACTCGTCTCCTCCGCCCGCGAGTACGAGGTGAACTACGACCCGATGAATGACCCCGGCGCGGACCCGATGACCGCGCCGCTGAATCCCGATGAGCAGCCGCAGCGCGAGCCGACGCTGCTGGAACTGCTGCGCGGCTACCTGGAGCGCGTTACGCTGGTCGCGGATGCGGACAGCGTCGATCCGTCGCAGGGCTCGGTCACCATGATGACGCTGCACGCGGCCAAAGGGCTGGAGTTTGCGGGCGTCGCGATGGTGGGGCTGGAAGAGGGGCTGCTCCCCCACTCACGCGTGATGGACAACCCGAGCGAACTGGAAGAGGAACGCCGGCTCTGCTTCGTCGGCATCACCCGCGCGATGAAGCGATTGATCATCACCAGTGCTCGATACCGCACCATCCGCGGCGTAACCGAGCGCACCATCGAGAGCCGCTTCATCCATGAGCTCCCCAAGCAGCACGTGACGATCAGCGATCAAGCGGGGTTCAGCGAGCCGGGGTGGGACACCCCGAGCGGGCGCATCGGTGGCGGTGATTCCGACGGGCCTCGCTATGTTCCGGATGGTCCCGGCGGCGGGAAGACCAAGCTTGCAGGGCCGAAGGACAGCCGCGGACAGCCGCTGGTGGTTGGCGCAAACGTGCGGCATCCACAGTTTGGTCTCGGCAGGATCGTGAACATCACCAGCGGGCAGGATGCGCGGGCGCAGATTCAGTTTCGGCAGGCGGGGACCAAGACACTGGTGCTGCAATACGCGCGGCTGGAACGGGCGGATTGAATCAGCCCGTGCAGCGACGCCGACGATTCCCTGCAAACGTCGCGACCACCATCAGCCCTCCGAGCCAGCTGGGCAGCCCGGGAATCGAGATCATGCCGCGCGGGGCGTCTATGCCAGAGGAAACCGACTGTGTCGGGTCCACGATCGGAGCCATCCAGTTTCGGAACAGATCGATGTTCAGACAGAACGCGGCAACTCCATATTGCGCGGAGCCCCAGCCCTGCACGCTGACGGCGATACCCGCGAGTTCAAGCGAGCCGCCCGGACCAGGAAGAAAGAGCCCACCGCCGGAGTCGTTGACGGCGAAGACGGATTCGTGAGCCACGGCCGCGCTGGAGTTGGGCGGATCGAATCGCACGGCGAGCAGTGAACCCTCGCCGTCGATGGTGTTCTCGCCCCAGGTTTCCACATGAGGGCCGTTCCAATCGAAGCCGGTGTTGTTGGGCAGCGATGCTCCCGCGGTTGCGCCCCAGCCACCGAGCACGCACGGATCGCCGTAATGGACTTCCGACGCGAAGCGATGGAAGCCGGGAACGGCCTCGGCGACGCGGAGCAACTGCACATCCAGGGTCGGATGCGGGATCGTCTGGACGACCGTGTACCAGTTGCCACGCATCAGAATGCCTTGGCCGGTGCCGTCGCCCGTGTGCTTGGCGGTGACAAACCAGAAGTTACCGACGGCGACGCAGGATGAGCCGCGAAACGTGCCGACGTAGCCGTTGAGCGGAGGCGGAAGTGGGTCGGCGGTGATGACCGCGCTCGCGTCTGCCGCGTACAGCAACGAAGCAAGCAGAGCGGCGGTGCCTGCGATCAGACGAGACAGGATGGAGAGTCGTTTGCCCATGAAGCGGCCTCGCACGTGGAGCAGCCAACGAAGAGATCGCAACTAGTTCGGATGGATGCAAGCGATCATGGAGCATTGGTGGGCGCGTAGATGCGGGGCACGTGGGAGCGTGCGGGGTCGGGTGAGATAGTGGGGTTGTGCTGGAGAGGTGATCGGACGTTGGGGAAAACTCGGGGGAGCGACAGGTCGAGCTTCCAGCGAAGCCCCCGAACATGAGCTGGCAAGCGCGCGCCACAAAGCATCAGGCGGGGCGGATGCCCCGGTAGAGCTGCTTGACGCGCTCAACCTGGAACTTCTTCACCGTCTCGAGCATGACGCGCGGGATGCGCCACTGGGCCTGGTCGCTGGTGACGCTGGCGCAGTGGTCCACGAAGCACTGGTACATCATCTTGAAGGCATCGCGCGGCTGGTGCATCTGGTCCAGCGCATCGATGAGGTCCTGCTTGGTCACATCGTCCGAGAAGAGATCGATGAGCGCGATGGGCTGCGCCCCGGCGGCACGGCAGGCCTGCAGGCGAGCGTTGCAAAGATCGTAGAGCATCGACCCCGTCCAGCTCAGTCGCTCGATGAGATTCTGCTTGTCCAGTCGCGCTTCCTGGAAGAACGCGGCGGACTCTCGGAACAGCGCGTGTCGCAGCTCGATGGGCAGCAGCATCTTGATCGCCAGCCCCGGCTGCTGCAGAAACTTGTTGTGCATCATGGGCCAGACGACGGCCTTCATGCGATCCGGATCACCCGCGATAAGCGTCGGCTCGTCCACGCGATCCAAGACCACCACCGCGCTGGCATAGTTCAGGTGCTTGAGCACGCGACGCAGACGCTCGAGCATCGCGTAGCGCGGCTCATCGGAGTTGGTCATCGGCAGAATCGACGAATCCACCAGCCGCTGCGGAATGACGCGGAGGGAGCGGCCATAGCTGGAATCAGACCGCACGCTCACGCGAATCTGCTTGCGAAGGCGGTGGCCGAGTGTGATGTATCTGAGCCGATCCCACACAGAGTTCTTGAAAAGCACGAGCAGATAGATCGCCAGCAAACCCGCGATGGTCCAGAGAATGCTGTCCGAGTGCATGATTTGCGTGGGATCCAGGTTGAGCTTGCCGTGCGTCCAGCTGTAATACGCAACGGCAGCAGCGGGAATCCAGCCCAGCAACGCGAGGATCTGCCACACCAGCGATCCGATCGGCGGAACAATGCGGAGAGCGCGGCGAAAGCGACGCGTGCGGATCTCCGCGCCGGTCGCGATATCCGGCCGGTCATACGCGACTTGCAGCGCGAGGAAATCCAGTCGCAACTGCTTGTCCATTTTCTTGATGAGCTTGCGCGGTTCATCCGGAAGAGCGATCACCACCGGAGGCACGGCGGTGCGAACCGTGTTCTCCTTCAGAAACGCATCGACCAGAGCGGGAACCGCGAGCGTGAGCATCGCGTCGATGTGATCGACCAATCTCAGCTTGCCGAGGGTCTCGGTGATGTTCGGCTTCTTCTCCACCTTGGCGCGATCGCAGAATCGCGCGAGGATCGGGTTCAGATCGTCGTAGCTGATCCACAGGCATCGCTCGGTTGGGTGCTGCGCGTTGTACGCGGCCAGACGATCGGCCAGTTGCAGACGGATTGCTGTCTTGCCGCTGCCTTTTTCTCCGAAGACCATGGCCGTGGAGGGCTGCGCGAAGTCTCCGGCGATCTTTTCGAAGTCAGAGTGCGCCGTAACACCCGGCGCGGGCGCGGCGGGCAAATCAGCGGCCTTGGCGTTTCCGGCCGCACCGCTCTGGCTGGCGGCTTCCAGGCGCAGGAACACCGGATCCTGACGAGCTTCCTCGCCCCGGAACGGGTTCTCGACGATCTTCCAGTGATCGAGGAATTGGGTAAGGTTCATGGTTTTTCAGAGCCCCGGGCGCAAGCCCCGGCATTTGTACCCGCGAGACACGAACGTGCCCGGGCTTGCGCCCGGGCCTCTGTTAGTGATCGACTTTTACGCCCAGAAGCGGACTGATTTTTGCGAGCATGAGGTCCAGCGTCTTCTTGTCCTTCGCCTCAAGATTCAGGCGGAGCAACGGCTCGGTGTTGGACTTGCGAACGTTGCACCACCAGCCGCCATGATGCGCGGCGGATTTATCAAACGCGTCGATGGTGACGCCGTCGAGTTCGTCGATGTGGGCGGCGGGGCACCATTGCAACGCGACCTTCTTCAGATTCGCCAGCGCGCCGTCCTTGTCCTCGATGTTGAAGTTGATCTCGCCGGACTGGGCATACCGCTTGGCGTGCGCTACGAGCGAGCTCATCTTGCGGCCGGTGCTCTTCAGGAGCGTCAGCACGGTACACATCGCGATCGCGCCCGAGTCGGCGTTGTAGTTGTCGCGGAAGTAGAAGTGCCCGGAGAGTTCGCCGCCGAAGATCGCCTCTTTCTCGGCCATCATCGCCTTCATGAACACATGGCCGACGCGGCTGCGCACCGGCACCCCGCCGGCCTTGGCGATGTCCTCGACGACGGCCTTGGTGGATCGCAGATCGTAGATCACCGCCGTGCCCTTACCC
>JBKJOD010000178.1:0-4898 GCA_046593245.1 Phycisphaerales bacterium | reverse complement strand
CGACAAGCAGCCGACGAACTTGGACCTTATTCCACTCGGCCCCGGATACGGTTGTGTGGCCGTCACGATTGAGCCGATCCGCAATATCTTGGAGCGATGCCCCGCTCTTGCGAAGGGTGGCGATGATCGGCTTTACCGGCTCGTAGACTGGCCTAGACGCAGCCGCCCGCTTTAGCTTCGCTGAGAGCCCTCCCTTGATTGCTCCTGCTCTGCGAGCCCCCTCGTGCCCCCTCCAATGGCCCGGACGGTGGGAGCCCAGGCGAACGCCGCGAGCCTTTGCAACGGCAAGTGCGGCCTTCGTTCTCTGTGAAATCATCTCCGCTTCGTGTTCCGCGATGGCCGACAGGATGTGAAGGGTGAGCTTGTTCGCGTGCGGATTGTCACAAGCGACGAAATCTGCCTTTGCTTCCATCAAGGCCGAAATGAATGCCACGTTCCGGCCCAGTCGGTCAAGTTTGGCGATGACCAGCCGAGCCTTTGTCCGCTTCGCATGGGCGATTGCACGGGCAAGCTCTGGCCGATCCGTTCGCTTGCCGCTCTCGACTTCCGTGTAGGTCGCGATGACCTCACCCCCAGCGGTGTGGGCATATGCGGCGATAGCCGTCTGCTGAGCCTCTAGGCCAAGCCCTGACTGGCCCTGTTTCTGGGTGCTCACTCGGACGTAGGCAACAAGCTTCGTACTCATGCTCAAAGTGTAACACAGCCTCAACGGGCGTCAAGGATGTGTAACGAATTCCGCAAATCACCAAACGGAAACCGTTTTGTGCGAGCGAATGTTTGCCCTATCTAAAAATGACCACTTCGCCGTCTGCGTGGACCATTCCCACGGACTTCCCGCCATCGTCTTCGTAGACCGTCAGGAAATATTTGCCGGTTTTGGATTTGAAGTGCATGCCCAAGAGATTGACAACTGTTTTGCGTCCGTCCTTTTCGCGTGACCACCCGGACCACCACTCCGAATCAACTACCACTTTGCGGGTCTCAAAGTCAATCACCAGCAGGCCCACCTGTTGCCAAGCGTCCAGCAGGTCAGTACCTGACTTTGTCAACTGCTGTACCTGTTCCTCTTTCGCGGTCACAGCCCGAATGCGTTTGGTGTGGTGCTCGTTCTGTGCGACTCGTTCCCGGATATCGGCGAGCGTTTTGCCCGAGTCTTCCAGTAGCTGCTGCTCTCGCTTGTCCCATTCGTTCGGCACACGAGGTGCGGGCAAGCTGGGGACTGAGAATCGGAGGAACGCCAACATGAATGCCAGCGGGATGGCGACGCTCTGGCCGATGATAAGCCAACGAAAGCGGGAACCTCTACCGACGGTGTTCGGTGGAGACGCGGAGCGGATGCAGAGCAGGCCCGCGAATACTGCCGTGCAGATTCCCGCAATCAATCCAACGTACAGCCCGAGTCCCGGCCCAAGCTGAGCCGAGAACATTACGGCGAATGGGTTGCCCCTGAGTTCGTTCGGAGTGGCGACAGTTGAAGTCTTGTAGAGCAGGATGCCCATCCAAACAGCAGCGACAGTTCCCCAAGCCATGCACAGAGCAGCGATTGGGGCGAACCAGCATGTACGAACAAAAGCGACGATGCCAGCGATGATCGCCGCGATTGAGAGGGCGAGGACGATTTTCCCATCCCCTTGGATACCCGACACACCACCTCCCAGTACTCTCGCCCACGGCATGAATGATGAGAGTGCCAACGCACCCAGAGAACACAGGGCGAGGATGCCGAGCAACCTGCCCGTCGATTCCAAGAACGGGGAGTTGGCAGTCGCTCCCTTCGGATCGCTGTGCTGGGCAGCGGGTTCGCCGGGAGTCCGGAAAGCAGATGGAGTCGCCGCAGATGGCGAGGCCACCGCTGTCGTTGGTGCCAGAGTGGTGGGGTGAAGGAAAAGATCATCGACCTCGCTTGCCCTGAACCATTCCGTGTCTTCGCGTTTGACAAAGTCCGATGGGGCCACCTTGCCCTCAGCCGCGAGTTGCCGTAACGCCTTACCCGTCATGGGGCCGATTGTCTGACCGCCCCGCCGAATCAAAAAAGCCTTGCTCATACGTCCTCCTGCGATTGTGCAACGTGACGGATAGTTTACAGACTTCGTCGGCGACTTGCTCTCCCATTCCGGGATGCGGCCTGATGAGAAAAAAGCTTTGAAGACTCTGGGCGAGAATGTTCGCCGGGAGCGACTTCGTGTGAAGCTCTCACAGGAACGGCTCGGCTATCGAGCCCACCTTGACCGGACGTACATTAGTGGAATCGAACGGGGTGTGAGAAACTGCACGGTGCTGAAAGTGTGTCTAATCGCCCGTGCTCTCGGAGTGGAATCCGCTACACTACTGGCGGGTGTGAAGCTCTGACGGCTCGACCCGCCGGATGGTCCGGATGGTCCGACCGATTCGCCAAATCGGGTACCGAACTGGGTACGCGAGTCACTTCACCCCCTGAGGAACCCACCCGGATTCGCCCGAATAGCGAGGAAACCAGAGTGTTTCGCCACCCCGATTTGGAACCAGAGCTACTCGTTCGTAAAGCATAGGTCCAGGGTTCAAATCCCTGAGGTGGCTCTTTTCAGGTTAATCGCTCATGGTTCGACTCGTTGCGCAGCGAACGCTTTGCTTAATGCGGATGTCGCGGTCCCGATCAACTCCCAGAACTCATGGCGTTTTCCTGCGAGCGGTGCGAACTTTGCAGGGTTGCCGTCCTTGCCCATGATCTGGGTGTAGCCCTTGTTTCCCCGCTCCACCAGTTGAGTGTCGGGAAGAAGCGACATGAGGCCGCGCTGGAAATTCTCGGCGATCGCCAAAGGCAGACCATTCACTGCGCAGAAGCTCGGAAGCCAGTTCGTTGAGCTCAGTTCACCCGAGGCGCGCAGACGAAGGAAGCCCGCCTGATTGCCACTGTCGGACTCGCTCATCCACCAGACCGCGGGGCCATCCTTACTCCAAGTCATGTGCAGGTCAGGCGTCCGCTCCACCTCACCGGTGAGCCACCGCACGAACTCCGTCGCGTTCTTCCCCGCGCTCCGTTCCAGTTGCTCGTAGTACGCGGTTTCGGTAATGCTCCGAGGACGAGGTGGTTTCGGACCAAGATCGACTTCGGGACGGCGCACCGATACGACAGCGGTTGGATGCTCATTACGGACTTCGATCACATGCCGAACAATTTCGCGTGTGCGCACGAGTACACGCGGTTGCACAAGAAAGTCCTCTCCGTTTTCGCCGAACTTGTACACCGCCGTCTCAACCAGCGCCAGAGTGAACCCGAGATGCGGACTCTCCTGCATGGCCTCGGCGAGTTCCTCGATGCCTTCTTGGATGCCGTCCCCGACGATCAGGAGCAAGAAGCGGCCTTTGCGGAGATTGCTGGATACCTTGTCGATGAAGTTGGCTTCGTCGAAGTCAGGGCGGTCTTGCATCAAGGGCAGGATTGGGTCGCCATTCGATTCGTTCGGCATTGAAGGCATTGACGGACGCGTTGCCTCGCGCCGGGCCCGACGTACTTCGTCGCAGAGATCGGCATATGTCCACTTGGCCATGCCAGTGGCGTACTCAATGATCTGTGCAACTACATCCCGTCTGGCTTCGGGATTCCGCCAGAGTTTGGTCTCAACCAGCGTGATGTACCCCGACGGGTTGATGTAGGCAATGTCAACCGGACCTTTTCCGGTATGCAGCTCGCGTGCCAGAGCGATAAGCGGGCCGAACGCCGGTTCGATGTCATCGACAGGGATGAGCGACGGGTTCTCGAACAAGAGCGATTGATACCAGTTCTCGCGAAACTCACGATCCTCGAAAGCGATGCGCGTGAGCGACTTGGCTTTCGAGGCAGAAACGATGTGTGGGGTGCAAAACTGGCGACGGGGCATTCGCTGAGTATACCAGAAAATACGACGGAAAATCTCCTACCACCGAGGCGTGACGGAATCGTCCGCGCCAATCCCGTAACCTATGTCATGCGGGATCAAGTAGACATTGTGGTGATTGGTGCTGGCGCGGCGGGGCTGTTTGCTGCCATCTGGGCGGGGCGGACGATTCGCGCGAGTGGGTCGAGAGCCAGTATTGTGGCCGTGGATGGGGCGAAGAAACTCGGCGCGAAGGTGCTGGTCGCGGGAGGCGGGCGATGCAATGTCACGCATCATGCGGTGGATGAAACGGCATACGCGGGGGGTTCGCGGAACGCGATACGCAAGGTGCTGCGCGGGTTCGGGGTACGCGAAACGGTGGCGTTCTTCGCGGAGATGGGCGTGGAGCTCAAGCGAGAGGAGACGGGAAAACTGTTTCCGACGACGGACGATGCGCACACGGTGCTGGATGCCCTGCTGACGGCGGCGGAGCGGGCGAAGGTGGAACTCGTGCATCCGTGGCGCGTGGGGGAGGTGCGGCGCGAGGGTGATGAATTTGTGCTGACGAAGCAAGTGGAAGGTGAGGATGCAGCACAGCTTGGGGCGCGGCCCACGATTCGGGCGCGGCGGGTGGTTCTGGCCGCAGGGGGCATGGCGCTGCCCAAGAGTGGCTCGGATGGGAAGGCGTATCAGTTTGTGCGAGCGCTGGGGCACACGGTGACGCCGGTGTTTCCCGCTTTGGTGCCGCTGGTGCTGGGTGATGCGTCGGGGTGGATCAAGGAGCTTTCTGGATTGACGCTGGAGAGTGTTCTGGAACTGCACTCAGGCACGGGGAAGAAACTGGTGGCGTTTACGAACTCGACGCTGTGTACGCACTTCGGACTCTCGGGGCCGAGCGTGCTGGATATCAGCCGCTACTACACGGAAGCGAAGCGTGCGGATGCTGGTGCGAAGCTGGTCATCAACTGGTCGCCGGGGCTCGCGTTTGACGCGGCGGATGCGTGGCTGGCGCAGGTGCCGAAGGTGTCCGCGGTGAAACGGATGGCAGAGAAACTGCCGGAGCGG
>JBKJOD010000090.1:0-39866 GCA_046593245.1 Phycisphaerales bacterium | reverse complement strand
GGGCTTTGAGGTCGACTCGTCGGGGGAAGTGCCCTGCTGCTTTTCAGAGCCGGACTCGGATTTGCCAGGCTGCTCTGCCGCAGTTGGATTGGTGGAAGATTTGGAACTTTGCTCGGGCTGCGACGATGCGTTGCCCGTTTTGCTTTTTTCTGAAGCTGGCTTGGCCTCAGAGTTGCGATCGCGAGAGGGATCGTTTGCTGAGGCGGAGTTTTCGGACGGCTTCTGTTGCGAAGTATTGTCGCGCCGCGACGCTGAATCCGGAGTGCTGGTTGCATCCGGCTGCTGGGATCGTTCGCCGCGCTTGGGCTGCGTGGATGGCTTTAATTCGGACGTGGATGAGGAATCGGTGGATTGATCCGAAGGGCGATCGGAAGTTGTGTTCGTCTGGGGAAGTGCGGAGTTCGTGGTTGATTTCTCAGAGCGCGGCGGCGGGTTCTTTGGGGTGGAGTCTTGGTTGGATGCTTGCGACGAAGCACTCGTGGGCACGGATTTGGACTGCGCGGGTTCGGTGGGCTGCACGTTGTTTTCACTTACGGGCGGCCGCGTATCGGATGGCGAGGGTCGATCACGAAGTTCATCGGCGGCCCGTTCGAGGGAGTTGGCAATCTTCTCGGCCTCGGTCGGAGTTTGCGGCGCAGTGGATTCGGGTTGCTGGTTGGAATCGGCAGCGTGAGAGGAATCGGGCGGTACGGCTGGAGAGTTGTTTTTCGGAGACAGATCTGCAGGCTTGGGAGCATCGGGCGAAGTCTGATGGCCGTTGGGCTTCGAGTGATCGGACGACTGGGCATCTTGGCGGGCGCGGTCGGCGGCGCGGAGTTGTTTGGCGAGTTTCTCGAGTTCGGCAGCAGCGCGGGCGCGGGATTCTGCGGTTTGTTCTGGGGAGGAGTTGAGCATCTCACGGGCGGCCTGCGCGGCTTGGCCGAGGTCTCCGCTCCGGAGGGCGTTTGCGAGTTTGCCGGAGTCACCGGAGGATGCTGCATCGTGCGGGGCGTTCATCTTTGCGATGGTGTCGCGGAGGGCTTCGTGGGCTTGCTCTTCGGTGGCGGCGGATTGGTCGCGCTGCGCGGCGATCTTTTCGAGTTCGCGGGCACCGCGTTCGGCGGCCGCCACGGGGTCGAGTGTGCCGGTGGCGAGTTCTCTCTCGATGTCCTGCAGGACGGTGTTTTCGGGCTTGGGCTGCGATGGCGTCGCGGGGGTGAGCGGCTTGGGCTCGGGCTTGATGCGGGCGGCAGCATCGGCGAGCGAGCGAGCGACGGCATCGCGGGCTTTGGCTTGCTCCGCGGCGCGGCGGCGCGGCGCGCCGAAAAGATCGAGGGATGGGGACCAGAGACCGATGCCGATGGCGAGCGCGGCGAGGGCGGGCCAGAGTTGCCACGTTCGATCCCAGATGAACGGGATAGCGCGGCGGGGATCGATCTTTGCGCTGGCGGTATCGGCGTTCGCCACGGCGAGGGTGTGGAACGCGCTGGTGGTGATGTTGCTCGCTCCCGCGAAGGCGGTGCCGGTGGAGAGGACGTCTTTGAGGTGGAGACGCTGATCCACTTCACCAGCGGCGTCGAGCATTGTGCGGCGGTGGCGGAGGGCGAGGAGCGCGCCGGTGATGCCGCCGAGCGTGATGGGGATGGCGACAGACCAAGACCAGTGCCAAGGGAGCGTGATGAGTTTGCCCGTGGCGACGGCGACGAGCGCGGCTGCGGCTCCCCAGCACAGGCCGCGGCCGGTGCCGGCGATGAGGGCCCCCACCGTCAGTCGGTTTCGGGCCTGTCGCACGATTCTGCCGGTACGATCCATGACTTCATTCTACTGCGGGATGGGGGGTTGGGATCGCTTCAATGTGGCAAACCGTATCGAATAGGAATCGCAGCAGACTGCCTTGGCGAATACGACTCTGCAAACGGCCTCAGTCAGCAGCGCTCTTGGACCGATGACGCTCCGTGGAATCTCCAACATCGAACATCTTTGGGCAGTTGCTCGATGGCGTCACGCTGTCGGAGGTCGATGCGCAGGCACTGTTCACCGTGCTGCTCACGGGGGAAATGCCAGAGGAGCAGATCGGCGGGATGCTGGGGGCGATCGCGGTGCGTGAGCCAACGGTGGATGAACTGGTGGGGGCGGCGCGGGCGATGCGGGCGTATGCGACGCCGATTGTGCTGCCGCGGATGGGCGTGCCCATTCTGGATACGTGCGGGACGGGGGGCGCGCCAAAGCTGTTCAACATTTCGACCATCGGGGCGATCGTGGTGGCGGCGGCCGCGCCGGGGCGGGTGATTGTGGCGAAGCATGGGAACCGGAGCCGGACGGGGCGTGGATCGGCGGAGGTGCTGGAGGCGCTGGGAGTGAACATTCATGCGACGCCCGCGGTGCAGGCAGCGTGCGTGCGTGAGATCGGGCTGTGCTTTGCGTTTGCGCCGGATCATCATCCGGCGGCGCGACACGCGAGCGGGGTGCGGAAAAAGCTCGGGTTTCCGACCATCTTCAACTTGCTGGGGCCGCTGGTGAATCCGGCGGGGGCGACGCGGCAACTGGTGGGGACATATTCGATTGAGAATGCGGAGAAGCTGGCGGGTGCGCTGGCGCGGCTGGGGACGGAGCGGGCGATGGTGGTGAGTTCGCGGGATGGGCTGGACGAGTTAACGACAACGGCCGAGAGTGTGGTATTTGAGGTGGCGGGTGGACGTATCGAACGCTCCGAGGTTGATGCGGCTTCGTTTGGACTATCGCGTGCGACGCTGGCGCACTTGCAGGTCCAGAGTTTGGAAGAAGCGGTGTGGATCGCGCGGGCTGTGCTGGCGGGTGAGCAGGGGGCGGCGCTGGACATTGTTGTGCTCAACGCCGCGGCTTCGCTGCGGATTTGCGGTGTGTGCGAGAGTATTGCAGAGGGGTTGCTGCTGGCGCGCGAGGCGGTGGTGTCCGGGCGAGCGGCGAGGGTGCTGGAGCGGTTTGTGAGTCTCTCGCGATCCTGATTGCCGGACGCAGCCATCAGCCGGGCGGGGGTTCGGAGCCGTAAACGGCTTTGCTGGCGGCTTTGAATACAGTTTGGTCAAGGTCTTCCTCGCCGATCATCCATGGGTCGGCCTGATTGGATGAATCGGCGTGGATCCAGATGACAAGGGCGTGCCCGCGATTGCGGAGCCAATGGCGGACCTTGCGTGCGGCTTGGTCGGAGCGGAACTCGAGACCCTCAAGCTGCGTGCGAAGGTCATCGATCTCGTCGGCTTCCCGGGCGGCTTTCTTGGCATCTTCGGAGGCGGTGGTGGTACCGACGATATTGAATCCGGCGCGTTCGAGGCGGGCGAGGCGCTGGCGCATCTGCGTGCGTGCGGCGGAATCCAGTCCGGTGCCATCCCAGAGGATGAGCGCACTGCCAAGCGACACGCGGATGTCGGACTCATTCGCGTGACCGCTGAGGCCGAATGTCTCGCGAAAGAGGCCGGAGAACGACTGTCTGAAATCAGTCTGTGAGGGAGACCGCGCTGAAAACCAGACGATGTTGACCACGAGTGCCACGAACGCGATCAGGATCGCAATCTTGGCGGAGTTCGAGAGGCCGGCACGGTTGAACGAAGCAGCGGCGCGGCGACGACGGGCGCGAAGTCGTGCGGGAATACCTTTTCGTGCGGCCTTGGCGCGGATGCGCTCATCGGCGAGGGCTTCGGCGGTATCGAAGCCGGGAACGTAGCCGAGCAGCGCGGGCTCGGTGGTGTAGCGGCCACTCCACCAGTTGAGAACGCGGAAGATGGGAAGCTCGCCACCGGGACCAAAGCCAGTGGACGCGGATGCGGTGCGCGGGAGCGCGAGCGGATGCTCATCACTCTTGACGATGGCGACTGCGGGGAACTCGGGTTCTTCGGTGGGCACGATGGCCGCGCCGACTCGCGGGGCGCCAACCTCATCGAGATCAGGACCGGGACTCGGGAGCACGCGCGAGGACGGTTCAACGCCGCGCTGGGCATCCAGACGCACGCTGGGGAGGTCGGCGGGGCGGAGCGCAAAGGGGTTATCAGCGGTGAGGACGGTCTCGATATCGCCGAGCATCTGGGCGGCGGTTTCGTAGCGGCGGTCATAGTCCGTCATAGCGCGGCGAACGATCCAGCGCAGGGATTCCGGGCATTTTTTGGATATTTGCGAGAGGCCGCCGTGTGCGGGAAAGGAGTTCTCAATCATGGAGTACAGGACCGCGCCGGCGGCGTAGATGTCGAACTTTGCGCCATCTACTTCGTGTACTTTGACGCCGCGGAGGGCCATACGGACCATCTCGGGATCGCGGAAATATTCGGTACCGTGGGTGGTGAGCGTCATGCTGGAGCGCAGAGGAGTGACGAGTCCGAAGTCCACCAGTTCGGCCTTGGAATCGTGAACGATGATGTTGTCGGGCTTGACGTCCTTGTGCCAGAGACCACCGGAGTGGTAACGTGAAAGAGTGCGGAGAATGTCAGAGGCGTAGCCGACGGCTTCTTTGAGACGATCGGTTTCGCCGAGACCTTCGGGGCCGCCGCCCCCGAGCGCGTGCAGACGCTGCGTAAAAACCACAAGCGATTCGCCAGGGACGTAGCGAGTGACGTAGTAGAACTTTTCCTCGGTGAGTTCGTGTTCGAGGATCAGGCCCAGTCGCTGCGCGGCGGGAAGGGCGCGGTTCTCGCGGACGATTTGGGGCAGCGTGCTGCCGTCGCTGAGCGAGAATGATTTGATGACGACCTTGGCGACTTCGCGCTGACCATCGCGCTCGAAGCCGGCGAGTTTCTTTCGATCCGGTTCGGCGACGTACAGCTTGGCACCCGAGCCGCCACCGGGGAGCGTGCCGACGATGGTGTAGCCGTCAAACGTGCTGCGAAGTGCCGCGGCGGAGGTGCGGGTCGCGGGAGAGTGCGCGATGGCGTGGGGGATGCGATCCTCGAAGCCCTCCGTAAGGGCGGTGAGCATGAAGAGTCGGACCGGGTTGCCGACCAGGACGCGATAGACGCAGCCGCACGCGGCGAACATCTCGCTCCGGATGGCGCGGCCGTAGTGCTTCGCGCCATCCCAGCGGCCGAGTGCTGCGTTCAGGCCTGCAATAGGAACAAGGGCGATGCTGGTGAGGATCGCGCCCAGGATGCGGAGCAGGTCGACGATCTCGCGACCTATGAACGTGACGATGTGAATCACCAGCCAGGAGAGGGCCTTCCAAACCGGCTTGGCGAGAAAGATCAACGCGACCACGGCCGCGGGAACCGCGATGAGGAGGACAGCAAGGACGATGGCGGTGGTTTTGGCGTCGGGCACGGGGGGAGCGGGGATGGAGGGGGAAGGGGAGAAAGGGAAACGGGGAGAATGCTGATGTCAGCGCGAGCGTCGTCTGCTTTGTATCGGCTCTCGGTCGCCCCTTGACCCGTTCACCCTTTCTTTTCCCGTCCCCGCAACTCCATCTGGCGAGCGTAGATTTCCGAAACGGCCTCGTCGAACATGACATCTTCCTCGCCGCCCCCCCCACCCGTCTTCTTGGGAACGAGCATCAATCCATTTCGCTCCGGCTCGCGCTGCTCATCTTCCGTGAAGGAATAGACGGCGACGATCTGGCGGAGTTCGGTGCGAAGAAGATCGCGGACTTTCGCGAGGCGGCGGCTGACGGTGGGCTCGCTGATGCCCATCTGCTCGGCGACTTCCTTACCGGGGGTGCCATCGAGCACGCGCATGCGGTAGATGGAAAAATCGGTGAAGTCGCAGCGCTTTTCGACAGCACGGATGGCGGCTTCGACCTTGGCACGGAAGACGGCGGCCTCGTATTCCTCGTCTGCGCCGGCTGCATCGTCGGCGATCATCCAGGACTCATCGAGGGAGGCGGCTTTTTTTCCACTTCCCTTGCCCGCACCATTTCCGCCCCGTTTGGCCGCGCCCCGGCGGTCGAGCTCATCGCCGAGAACGTGCTTGGCGATGGCAAGCAGCCAAGTGCTGAAGCGTGCGCCGCGCGACGGGTCGAAGCGGTCGATGGAATCGCTGAGCGCGGCGAGGGTTTCCTGAGAAAGATCGCGGACGGTTTCCGCGCCGATGCGCCCCTTCCCCCACTTGGTGAGCTGGGCACGAAGGACGGGGCCAAAGATCTCCCAGAGATCGAACCACGCCTGCTGGTCGCTGGCGCGCAGGCGGGCAACGAACGATGTTGTGATAGAGTTGAGCACTGCGCAAAGTATAGGGAGTGCCGTGGCCAAACTGTCCTGGCTGGAGGACGTCTGGCACGGGCGCGCAAAGAGTGGATCTCTTCGTCCTGGTGCATCGCACGAACGCTCATAGAACGCGGCGTTTGGCGGGCGGAGTTTTCAGGATCGGGGTGAGCACGACCGGGGGTGGCTCGAAACCGGAGCCGGCACCGCGCCAGGGTTGGCCGCACTCGGGACAGTTGAGGCCGTTCAGATCAAGACCCGTGAGGTCGTATCGACATGTTCTGCACTCGAACTCCAGAGGAGGACGCGGCAGCAGACAGATGTAGTAGCCAATCGCGCCGGTGAGAAAGATGTACGGCCACATCAACTCGTAAAAAATAGGCGAATACGCGGGGAGCAGATCCCGTGACACAGTGAAGACGCGCACGACAATCACCAGCAGAACCAGCGCGCCGGTGACGACCGCAAAGGAAGTCCAACGACGCCGCCAGCACATGGCGAGCGTCCAGATGATGGTTGCGAAGATTGGGAAGAGCAGCACGGCGGGATACTCACGTTGCGATCTGCGAATAGTACGCGAGTGAACGGGACCTATTTGCCCGCCTTGAAGAATGTGCGGAGAGACTCAAAGATGTCATCGCGGCCGTTGACGCGACTGGTCACGACTTTTTCCGCGCCGTTGGCGGAGGCGGCGGTGCCGCCGAAGCTTTCGCGAAGCACATTGATGAAGCTGCCCGAGCCATAGGGGCTGGCCACTTGGCAATAGCCGAACATATTGGCACGGGGGAGGAGTGACTTTTCAACCAGCTGGGTGGCGATGCGATTGTCGCTCTCGGAGGAGTTGTCACCATCGGAGAAATGGAAGAGGTACGTGTTCCAATCGACCGGGTCGTAGTGCGCGTCGAGAAGCTCCAGGCACTTCTGGTAGGCGGAGCTGATGCGGGTGCCGCCGTCTTCGCGGATGCTGAAGAAGGTGCGGCGATCCACTTCCTGTGCGGTGACGTCGTGGACGATGTAGCGGCTCTCGATTCCCTCATAGTTACGCCGCAGCCAGGTGTCGATCCAGAATGCCTCCAGCCGCACGAGTTCCTTCTGCTCATCGCCCATCGAGCCGGAGACATCCATCATGTAGACAATCAGAGCGTTGGACTGCGGCTTCTTGACCTCCGTCCATGAGCGATAGCGCATGTCGCGCCGGATGGGCACGACGACTGGGTTTTCAGGGTCATACGAGCCCAGCGCGATCTGACGCTTCAGGGCTTCGCGATAGGAGCGCTTGAAGTGACGCAAGCTGGCGGGGCCCGTGGGACGTACACCAGAGTATTTGTCGCGAATCGTGGTGATCTTGTGCTCGCCCTTGGGCTCGATGCGGGGCAGTTGCAACTCCTCGCCGAGAATGTCCGCGAGTTCTTCCAGCGAGACATCCACTTCCAGAACGTGCTTGCCAGGTTTGTCGCCCGGCTGTCCCTTGCCGGGCTGGTCGCCCTCGTTGCCCTCGCCCATGCCGACGCCACCGGAGTTGTCTCCGTAGCGGAAGGTCGGGATGTCGATGTCATTCACAGGTACGGAGACGAAGCGACCGCCCTCCTGGCCGATGAAATCGCCGCGGGAGATGAAGCGTTTGAGATCGCGACGAATCTTGCCGCGGACGATGTGGCGGAAACGCTGGTGGTCTTGTTCGATCTTGTTGACCATCTCGCGAGGCCCTCACAAGCACGCGACACAACCGGACCGGGTCAGCAGCAAACCATCTACGAAGTTCCATCCCAACAAGCCAGCATCGACAGGACGGGCGATCCGCTCGACGAATCCTCCCGGGCGCCGGCTCCGCCGACGGGGAAAGCTCTGCTGATACGCCCGGACTTGCCCGGTGCCACTTTGTTATCGGATCACCAACCCCGATCCAACTCCAAAGGGTGATACGCCCCGGCAAGGGGGAGAGTTTCCCGGCCGCGGCCGTAGCTTGCATTATGGCCTGTTGCGGCGGATATGCCTGTATACCCAGAGCGTGCTGACCAGCCCGACGGGCAGGGCGCAGACAATCTCCGCGGCCCGGCAGACCAGGTCCACCGTCAAACCGGGAACGGCGGCAGCGGCGGAGAATCCGGCAGCGAATGACCGCAGCGCAGCAGACGAGACACCGACCGACCACTCGCGGAGGCCGAACTGGATGGGAAACTGCCCCGCGATCTGGCTCACACCGGCGACGAGAACGCAAACGCCATAGGGCTGGTCAAGGCCGACCAGACGGAACGCGAGGAGATATCGAAAGGCCCAGACATGGGTGTCGATGACTCGCACGATGATTGCGAATCCGACCGCGGGCCCGCCCGCGAGCATGGGGCGACCCTTGTGTTTGTTGATCAACGCGAATGCCACGCCGGGCATGATGGCCAGCACGCACACGAGGGCGACGATCGGAGCGAGTACCGTGAGCGGGACAACGGCGCGCAGCGAGGTGTCAATCGCGAGTTGCAGCGCGAGAGCGATGACGATGCCTACGCCGCCGGTGAGCAGAGCGGTGATGGTGACCATGATCGATGTGGCGACGGGAATGCCGCTGATGGTTCTGTGGTACGCGATGCGCCCAAACAGCCCCGGCTTGAAGGGAAGCATGTTCAGCAGCCATGCGCTTCCGATGAGCATGGACATCTCTCGATAGCCGACGGTGCCGAAGCGCCGAGTGAGTGCCCAGAAAATAAGCGACGTGAGCAGCCAGTTCAGCAATGGGAGCGCGAGCGTCGCGAGCACGATCCATGCAGGTGAGTGGCGTGCGGCCTGCCAGCATCGGGCCAGATCATCGCGCTGGAGCAGGAGCACATACGCGGCGGCGGCGAGCAACAGGATCCCAAGCAGAAAGCCAAGAATGCGAAGCACACGCGCGGGAGTCGCCCCCGGCGATGGACCGTTGGCGGGCACATCACCACTGGGAGTCATCGCGGGCATTCAGTGCACGATCGGAATGGGATTGGGATCAGGAACGACCGTGGGAACGATGGCGCGGGTGGGGCGCTCGGGTGGGGCGGAGTTCGCACTGCCATCGGAACCGGAGGAAGTGGTCGTGACAGGCTGCGGCGGCGCGGACTTCTGCGACCCGGTGTTCACGAGTTCGCGAGGATTCCAGCCAGCGGTGCCGACAGAGACAACGCCCGCTTCCATACGATCTTTCACAAGCTGTGCCAGCGCGGTCAGCCGCGTGGAGCGAAGGACGGCGGGAGACGTGAAGAGCGGATCGGTTGGTCCGGTGGCGCGCAGCACCAGAGCTACGGCAAGGACATCCTCGTCGGTTTCCTGCGCAATGACCTGGTCAAGACGTAGCGTCTGCGCGATCAGTTTCTGGCTTGGGGAGAGACACATCACGAGCATCTTAGTTGATCGCTGCAGCGGCACCGTGTTGGACGCGGCACGACGGGAGAGAACTTCGAACAGCTGGTCGATGCGCTCGGGAGTCAACGGCAAATCGGTCGTCTGCCTGATCGCGGAAACGATCTGCAGTTTGAGGGAGAGCAGCACATCCGCGATCTCGCGCGGGCCGCCGGTTTGCAGTGTGGATTGCAAGGATTCGAAGGGCGCATCCGCGCGAGGCGGGAGCCGGCGCAGGAGCGGCTCCACATCGGCGGTGAGCATCTGCGGCGCGGCGTCGTACATGCGCTGCGGCGAGAGCTCGAAGCCCTGCAATACCCGCCAGCGAATTTTCGCGGGGCGGGGGATCCAAAGCTCCATCTCAAACGAAAGCGGGCCAAGGTCGGGCCAAACCAGGATGTCCACGGACTCGTTGGGAAGCAATCTGAGCCGACGATCCATGTTCGCGACCCAGACCAGGTCGGCGGTGGGAAGTATGTCCGCACCCATGTCCACCAATGGGGCGAACAGGAGCCGCGTACACAGGGGCTTGTCGGGCCCCATCGGGAGCGCGATCTGCGAGGTGTTGCGCAGCGTGACACGAACGGGCGTGCGTTCCAGCGGGCTGACATCGGGGCGAAGTGCCTTGACCTCAAGCGACATGGCACGACGGGGATTTTCGACCATCGCATCCAGCCATGTGGGCACGCCCGCCGCGTCGGCTTCCAGCAACTTTGCGGTGTCGGATGGTCGGAGTCGCTCCCCTGTCAGCGTTGTGTAGCGTGTTGCGGCGAATGCGCCCGCAACATTGCCCACATGATCGCGGGCGATGGCGGCGTTGCGCACTATCGCGGTGTTCGGGTCGCCGCGCAGTTCGGCGGCCAGCGCATGGCCAATGGCCGCGAGCGGGTCGGTGGGCGCGAGTGCTCCGAGCGCTTGCTCGGCACGGGCCTTGTCGCCCGAACGGAGCTCAAGCCAGGCGTCGAAACGCGCAAGCACGGAGGGTTCCAAACGCTTGGACTCGTGCAGCGCGGCGAGAGACTTGGACGCCTCGTCGAGTTGCAGGCCAGTGAGCAGGCGCAGCCAGCAGAGATCAATGCTGGCATCCATGGCGTATGCAGCGGCCTGTTCCTCGGTCTGCCCTTCGGGGCGACGGATCGGATCAGCCGCGTCGCGAGTGAGCGCGGCGACCGTGGTGGAAAGATCCGCAAGGAAGAGCGAGGCCCGCTCCCGATCGAGCATGGCTGCGGCGCAGACAATGCGCGACCGCTCGCGCGAGGCGGAGAGGCGGACACTCTCGGGGGTGGGAAAAGCGTCGAGGGCGACGGCTTTTTCCTGGGCTCGCTTTCGCATCTCCATCGCGTATTGACGCTGCTTTTCCAGCCCATCACTGAGCCGACGTATCACCGCGTCCGGGCCGAGCACCAACCACTCGGCCATGTCGAACGCGTTCTCGTCCGAGTCCGGCACCGGATGCACCTGCACGTTGTAGATGGTGCGCTGCAACTTGGCGAATCGGAGCGCGCTCTTGTATGCGCCCCTGCTCAGCAGTTCGGAAACAATTGCCGAATAGATCGTGGGATCAAATGGGTCTGTCCAGAGCACCTGGAACATCAGATCCAGACGGCCCGATGGCTTGGAGTCGTCCGAGTGAGCGGAGTAAAAAGTGAGTGCGAGCGTTGCGGCATCTCGATTGGTCGGGTCCAGCTCGATGGACGTGGCGAGACGATCCGCGAATCCGATCATGTCGCCCTGTTCGCGGGCCAGCAATGCACCGTCGAGGGCGAGACGGCTTCGCACCGCGGCGTCAAAGGATTCCGAACCCTCGCCCGTGACAAATCTGTCATACGCCGCCAGCCGGAGCTCGGCGGTCTGCAAGTCGGAGATCTTTGCACTGACCACACGGAGCAGCGAGACGGTGTCGTCCGGATCGAGTTTTACAAGCCGGCGGGAGATGTCGCGCAACGCCTGTCCGTCGTCGGCACCCGCGGCGGCCTCCATGTACAGCCGCAGAATGGTCTGATCATCGGGCTGGAGCGCAGATGCAACGGCAAGGAGTTCTTCCGCGATGCGATAATCGCGTTGCGAGGGATTGCCAACGATTTTCAGGTCCATCAGCGCCGCCCGGGCCACCGCGTGGGCCGCGAGCATTTCAGCGCGTTGCTGCCCCTGAACAGGGTCCGGCTCGGCAGAAACGGAACTGACCCCGACCGCACTGCCGACGATTGCGGCAAGGACCGCGAGCGGGCGGAGACGGCGAAGAGGGGTTCCGTGAGTTCGGACGCCTGGGCTCATCTGCATCAGACCAAACCTCCGGATCAAACCTGCTTTCGGGACTGAAGACACCGACCCTAGACCAACCCACCGAGGATGAAGCCCCCCAACCCAATCCAGGGGGTGAGTTCACAAGCCAGTTTCAGACGAGGGCTTGCGAGGGGGAAACATCGGCGCGCGGCGATCAGGAAGACGAAGATGCCCGCCGCAATGAAGGCCGCGCAGGCATCTTTCCACCATCGGGAAGATACGTCCCCCGCATGAGGGTGTTCGCCCACCAAACTAGGACCGATACAAACCAGCGTCCACGCCCATACCCCTGCAAGCAGGAGCATCAAGGTGCGGATCCAGGTGTGCGAGGCGACAAACACTGAGACACCTCTCCAAACCGGTTCGGACCGGCCGCGCAGTGGCTGAAGGTTGGGAACGTGGTCGGGGGCAGGATACCACGATGGTGGAATCGCCGCCGGGTTCAACGGATCGTTGCTCCGCCAAACTTCGCTTAGCTTCCCATACCCATGCTCATGAGGAACTCGGCGTTGGTTTTGACCTTGGTGAGGCGGCTCTTCATGAGCTCCATCGCTTCAACCACGTTCATGTCCGCCAGCACCTTGCGGAGGCGGTACACCAGTTCGAGCTCCTTGCGATCCATGAGCAGTTCCTCGCGGCGGGTGCCGGAGGCCGCGACATCGATGCAGGGATAGATGCGTTTGTCCATCAGCTTGCGGTCCAGATGGAGCTCGCTGTTGCCGGTGCCCTTGAACTCCTCGAAGATGACCTCATCCATCTTGGAGCCGGTGTCGGTGAGGGCGGTGCCGATGATGGTGAGCGAGCCGCCGCCTTCGATGGCGCGTGCCGCGCCGAAGAACTTCTTGGGACGCTGCAGCGCGCCAGCGTCGATACCGCCGGACATGATGCGACCCGAGTGAGGCATCTCGGAGTTGTGGGCCCGGGCGAGACGGGTGATGGAATCCAGCAGGATGACCACATCATCGCCGAACTCGACCATACGTTTGGCCTTCTCGATGACCATCTCGGCCACCTGCACGTGGCGAGAGGCCTGTTCATCAAAGGTGCTGGCGACAACCTCCACACCGGGCGCGGAGTTGCGGCGGAAGTCGGTCACTTCCTCGGGACGCTCGTCCACCAGCAGCACGATGATCTTGACGTCGGGATTGTTCTTGGCGATCGCCTTGGCGATCTTCTGCAGCAGCACCGTCTTGCCGGTGCGCGGCGGCGCGACGATCAGGGCGCGTTGACCCTTGCCAAGCGGGGCGACCAGATCGACGATGCGGCACTCGATCTCACCTGGCTCGGTCTCGAGGATGTAGCGTTCCTCGGGGTGCAACGGCGTGAGGTCCTCGAAGTTGCTGATCTTGTGGATATAGCTCGGAGGATGGCCGTTCACCTCATCCACGCGGAGGAGCGCGAAGTACCGCTCGTTTTCCTTGGGCGGGCGGATGTAGCCGCGAACGATCATTCCCTTTTTCAGGCCATACCGACGAATCTGCGTCGGGGAGATGTAGATGTCATCCGGGCCGGAGAGATAGGACTGCTCCGCGGAACGCAGGAAACCGAACTTGTCGGGCATGATCTCCAGCGTGCCTTCGCCGACCATCAGCCCTTGCTTGGCGGCGCGGGCTTTCAGGATCTTGAAGATCAGTTCCTGCTTGGGAATCTGATGGAAGTCTTCCAGGCCGCTCTCGCCGGCGACCTTGTGGAGCTTCTCGATGTCCATCCGCTGCAGCTGCGCGATGGAGAGTTGATTCTTGAGCGTGGCGGGATCGATCTTTGCGGCGATCTTTTCGATCTCCGCTGCTTCGCGTTCGAGTTCCTCATCGCTGGGGAGTTGGAAATCCAGCGGGCGCTGCCACTGGCTTCCGCCTCCGCCGCTACTACCACTTCCACCACCGCCACCACCGGGGCCGGGACCGTCAAAGCCGCCACCGCCGCGGCGACGCTTCTTCTTGCGACGACGACCGAAGCTGTCGTTTCCGAAGCCGCCGCCATCGCGGCTGTCGCGATGGCCGCCTTGGAACTGTTGCTGCGGATAGCCACCGCCACCGCCGCTGTTGACGCCGTGGTCTCGCTGGCCGCGATCACCACGATCACCGCCACGGTCACCACCTCTGTCGCCTCGGTCTTGAAACTGCTGGCCGCCGCCCTGACCACCTTGGCCACCTTGGCCACTCTGATGCCCGGGGCCGGGGCCACCCTGAGAGCCGCCGACTTGTGGGCCGCCGCTTTGGGGAGGGGGCCCGCTCTGGCCACTACTCTGGTGGCCGCCACCTTGATTGTTGAAGCGATCGGGGCGATGGTCTGGACGATTGTCGGGCCGGTGATCCGGGCGAGAATCGGGACGCGAATCTGGGCGATGGTCCGGACGGTTCTCTTGGCGATAGTCCGGGCGCGGTTCCTGACGCGGCTCGGGACGAGATTCGGGGCGCGGTTCTTGGCGAGCGACAGGGGGCGCGGGCGGCGGAGCGGCCGGCGCAGGGGTCGGGGCTTCGGGCTTGGCGCGAGATCGCGACTTGGAGGCACCCGTCTTGGGCTCCGAACGCTCATCAGCGACGTTGGTCTGCTTGGCCATGCGGCTCCGCTTCTGCACTTTCACGTGGCAAACTCTTCTTTGGGAAAGGAGGGACAATCCGCCGAAAGGGGATCGCACATGCGTGGACTGTGTTTCGGGGCTCCGTCGCCAGGCGCTTCCCATGCCGAGCGCGACACCACCGAACAACACAACAAACACCATGCTGAATCAACGCCTAGAGCGATCTGGCATGAAGCCGGCTGGAACAAACCGGCTGGATTTCAGAACGTGCTGGGCCGATTCGGCCTTTGAGAAAAACACCCACGGGCCACACAGATGGATGACCCGACGGCTCCCGCTGCCCTTCGATAGGCGGCTCACCCTGAACCCCGTGCAGAGCGAGTATAGCACATTCCCCGGAAGAATGCACGCAAGGCACATGTCGATACGCAAGATTCAGGAGCCGGCTTCGATAGCCGACAGAATTCCCGCCACCTGAGCATCAATACCACCCAACTTGCCGGAGTTTTCCACAATGAATTGGGAGCGGCGGCGCTTCTCGTCAACCGACAACTGCGAGGCCTCTCGCCGGGCAAGTTCCGGCTCATCCCACTGGCGGGTCTGGCGGACGCGCTCCAGCCGCTGCTCACGCGGGGCATCCACGAATACGACGGTATCACATTCGGAATCCACACCCGCCTCGAAGAGCAACGGGGCATCGACGATGACGGCGCGGGCACCGGCAGCGAGGGCTTCGCGGATCATGGCGGCGCGGTCCTCGCGCACGATCGGATGCACGAGTTGTTCGAGCCGATGCCTTTGTTCAGGATTTGCGAAGATGATGGCGGCGATCTTGGAGCGATCGATTCGACCGTCGGGCGCGAGAATCGACTCCCCCCACCACTGCACGAGCTGCGAGCGCACCTCGGGACGATCCAGTGCGGCCTTGGCGCGGGCATCCGAGTCGATCACGAAACATCCGAGCCGCGCGAAGGCACTCGCAACGGTGCTCTTGCCCGCGCCGATGCCACCGGCAAGGCCGATGACGGGAACGGGGCGGACACCGGGCTGAGCGGAGTTGCTTGGAGTCGGGAACACCGGGATGTGTATCGGTCGGGTGAAGGGGACGACTGCGGCGGAGGGCTTGGCTCGTGAGCCATCAATCGCGCGGCGGACCTGCTCGGCCAGGTCGGCGGGGCGGGCGATGTGAGACCAGATGACCGATGGGCCAAGCCCAGCTGTGGTAAGTTCAAGGGTGCCGAGGCCGAGGATTCGCTGCGGAAGCGTGCGGACGACGGCGATGTTGCGGATGTCTTCAAGCCGCGCTTCCACGGCGACACGGGAGAAGACGCCCCACGCAGAGCGAACGCGATAACGCGAGAGTTGGTAGTGCCAGGCATTGCGGATGATGGCGGCGATTGCGAGAATGACAAGCATCAAGCCGATCGGGCCGAGCAGGAGCAGGCCGCGGGCGTCGATCCACCAGTCGTTGAAAAACGCCCACAAGCACGCGGCCCAGAGCAGCACCGCGAGCCAGAGCCAGCCGCCCGCGATGAGGAGAATGGATCGGCCTGCGGGATGGATATTAAGTTCCACGATGTCCGCGTCGGCGGGAGGGCGGGAGACGGAATCGGGATCAGCGGTGCTCATTGTTCGAGAACGCCGATGTCTGGGAGGTTGCGGTAGTAGCCATCGAAATCCAAACCGTATCCGACGACAAACTCATCGCCGATTTCGAAACCGGCGTATTCAACCTCGACATGCTCCTGGCGGCGGCCGCTGGCTTCGTCTTTTCGCAAAAGCACGGCGATGCGCAACGATGCGGGACGCTGCGCGGCGAAGAGGCGCCGGATCAATCCGAGCGTGCGACCGGAATCGAGAATGTCATCAACAACCAGAACATGCGCACCTTCGAGGTCGGTCGGCACATCACCCGCGATCGTCGCGCCCTGCGTGGTGGTGGCGGTGCCGTGATAGCTCTTGATGGTGACGGGGCGGATGCTCATCTTCACAGGGATGTGACGGATGAGATCGGCCATGAAGATGATGGAGCCGGTGAGAATGGGCACGAGGACGAGCCGCTGCTCACTGATGGGGTCGCTGGTGCGGGCGTGGGCCGCGGCCATGGACTGCTCGATGTCGGTGGTGATCTGTCGCCCCATCTGCTCAATGCGGGCGGCAATGCGATGACGATCGACGAGAACGCGGATTCCCATTGAAAATGGTAGGAGTTCTGGCGTGAGGGCGTTCGCTTCAGTCGGCGATACGCTCGAAGATGGCGATGGTGTCCACAAGGAGGCGGAGTGTAAATCTTACGTCCTGAGCGGCGATTTCGCTCACGGTTGCGAAAACACCTGAGTGGCGGATATCGCAATCGTGGAAGGCGATCAGCCCGCCTGGGCGGAGGAGTGGGGCGTACAAGGCGAAGTCGGACGCGGAGCAGTCGCGGGTGTGCAAGCCGTCGATGAAGACGAAGCCAACCTGGCCAGCGAGATCCAAGAGCTGGGAGATCGCCGCGTCGGAGGTCTTGACGATTTGGCGGAGGCGTAGGGCGTGGCCCGAGTGCTCGAAGAGGGCACGCATGGCGGGGCGGGTGGCAAAGTCCGGATCGATGGAAAAAATGGTCGGCCCAGTAGCGGGAGCATCACCTTCGGTGGCCGCGGCCATCAGGAGCGTGCTGCCGCCGATGGCGGATCCGATCTCGATGATCGATGCCGCGGGGGTGCCGAAACCACAGGCGTGTCGCACGATGACGCCGAGCGTGGCCTGCTCGCAGTGGGTCATATACGGCGAGCCGAGGGAGCGCCCTGTGGTCGTGCGCGTGACTGTGCGCTCGAAGGGAGTGGTGCCGAATGCGCCGCGATGGTCGGCGGAGAGCAGGGCGGCGACGGCTTCTGGGAAAAACTCTCGCAAGAACGCGCGGGCGGCGAAGATCGAGAACGCCGCGTCTTGATGATTGGATTGCCCTTCCAGATGCACAAACGTGTGGCGGCTGCTCGTGATTCGATGGGCGAGCGGATGCGCGGCGAGCGTACGCGAGAGATCGATAGAAGCGCTGCGGCCGGTTGCCAGGAGCGTGTGCCGCAGACCGGACTGCAACATGGGGACGGTGCGACCACCGATGCTGAGGTCGCCACTCTGTGCGAACAGAAGTGGGAGGTCAAGACCGATATCTGCTGGGAATAACTGGGTGTTCTTGAGCACTGTCGCCCGCGCTGCGCAGCCGGTGCGTGAGATTTCTCCGCTGGTGATGAACTCCGCGTGGCCGTCCCAAGGTAGGGAGTTGTCCAATATGGGGCGAGACGAGCGCACTGCCGCTGCGATGACAGCTGCAAAGACGGCGGGGAGTGCGAGCGGGGTGGAAACTATTGCACACTCGTCGAGTGTGCAGTCGCGGAGCGCACTGGCGCGAAGCCCGGCGTTCGCAGCGGCGATCTGTCGCTCGGGGCGATCATCAACGATGGTCAGTCGCTCGCTCGGAACACCGCGATCCAGCAGCATCCGCACGAGACGTGTTCCCTGATCGCCGTATCCGAGTACTGCGATGGATCGGTCCCTCACTTCACTCAGGAATCCATCAACGCGCCGACGCAAGATCGCGGAGATGGTGAGCCGTGGGAGCACGACGAAATGCTCAAACTCGATGCCGCCGCGTGCGCGGAGGGTGTCCACGGCGGGGTGTCCGTCATCTGTGAAGACGAAGCAGACACCCGGCGTGGGGCGCACGCGATTCGCGGGCCAGAGCGGGAGCGCGGAGTGCGGATCGCAAGCCAGGTCTTGATCCGCCGGAAGGCGAGGATCGGGAAGCGCAAACTTGCGTGAGGCGAGCCAGGTGCCATAGCCGAGCGCTTCGCCGAGCAGGATGGTCGATCCGGAGAAGACGATGGCCGCGAAATCGCCGCGGCCAATGCCGTGGGCCATGAGCGTGGCCATATCAAGTGTGCTTCCGGGGGGATCACACGCGATTGGAGCAACAGGATGTGCTGGCGTCGGGACGATCACGATCTTCCTATCGGCGGATCACCCCGGCTTGGCCGAAACAGCGGCCTGCAGGCCGGCATTGATCGAGAATCCAACTTCCACGAACATGGCAGCGCCGACGTGGAAGAGCACGATCAGTGTGGTTTCCATCCGGGAGCGACGAAACAGCGCGAAGAGCGCGAGCCAATAGCACGCGATGGCCACGAGGATGCGCAGGGTGTGCTCGAGGAACTCGATGCTGATGGGCAATCGCAGCGACCAGATGAGCAAAAATGCTGCGACGGCGACGAACATGCGTGCCGCGGCGAGATCGACGTGGTTGAGCCGGTGATCCACGAACTTGGCCGCGGCCCAGAGACCCGCCAGCCCGGTGCCGGTGTGCAGAATCGCTTTGTACAGCACGAGCAGTGCAAAGACCGCGGATGCACCCATCGAAGCACGGGGAGTTGCGTTCACCCCTGCGGCGATCATCGCGGCGACGAGCGCCACCGTTCCGGCGATCGCCAGCATCGCGGGCTTGAGTCCCGGCTTGATGAAGGGCGGCCTGACGGTCGGCGGCTCAATGAGATCGACGCCCATCTCAGGCCGCAGCATCTGATTGGACTTCATATCAAAGCCACAGGACATGCAGACGATGGCGTCGGGGGCGAGCTTTGTGCCGCAGTTGGGGCAGGCATCTTCGGCGGATTTCAGGACGCTGGGGCGCGATGTGGGCTTCGGGGAGGGAGCCGGAGCGACGGGTTCGAGAGGGATAGTTTCGCCGGGGTTGGGCGGGGTGGGGGCGGGGTTGGGGTCGGGATCGGACATGGAAGATCAGGCAGACAAGGCATTCGGGCCGAGGCGGGCCGAACATGGACTGGAAAGCCCATGCCACGAAAAACTTAGCGGACGCGGCCGCTGCGGAGGAAGTACTCCATAAGTTGATCACCGGGATCGACGGAGAGGTCACTCTGGGCCGAACTGGTCTCGCCGTATGTTCGCTGCACGGCGGAACGAATCCACGCGCCGGACATCATAAAGGGGACGGGCGTGTTGTCGTGCTTGCGGGTGGAGACGAGCGTGAAGTGGTCGGGGAGGTAGAGCAGCCGCCAACCCTGCGCGCCGGAATCGCGCTCGGCATCGCCGAAGGTCGCGAGCTTGGCCGCGACCGGGCCCATGATGTGCTTGTCAATCGCTTCGATCGCGGCCACTTTGGTCTTCCAGTCGCCCTGATGGCTCGCCTCATCGGGAGATTCGACGTGGCAGCAGACGATGTCGAACTCGTCGAGCGCACGCACCGTGGCGCGTCCTTGCCCTGCGTAGTCGTTATCGTGATAGCTTGTCGCGCCGGGGACATCAAGCCGCTCCCAGCCGATCAGCTCGGCGATGCCCGCGAGCAGATCGACGGCGGTGGTCATAGCGCCGCGCAGGCCGTAGCGGTCCTTGAAGAGCGGGATGTTGGGCCGGAGACCCTGGCCCCAGATCCAGCAGGCATTCGCGGGGCGTTTGCCCGCGGCGATGCGGGCCAAGTTGATCGGATGCGAAGGGAGATACACCCGTGCGAGCTCCATGAGCCGGAACATGACATCCGCGGCGATCTCGCCCGCTTCGCCGGTGCCCGGCTTGGCGGCGGGGGCGTGGTCGAGCCAGGGCTGGCGGGGAATTTCGTGGGGCGGGCATGTGGAGACAAGCGAGTAGTCGCGTGTCCCGCCGCTGTTGCAGGAGGAATCGACGAGAATGTTGCGGTAGCTCACGCCCGGAGTGAGCTTCATGTCGGCCATGAGCGCCGGCTCGTGGAGCTTCCAATGCTCAAAGAGGCCTTCGGCGATCGGGCGGGCCTCGGCGTTGGAGATCGCGCCAGCGGAGTGGTCGAGCATCAGCCCGGCATCGGGCGTGCCTTCATCACCGACAGTGACGAGATTGACACGAAAGATCCAGTCTTTCGGTGCGAGCTTGAGCCCAAGAGCCGCGGCCTCCAGCGGGGCGCGGCCGGTGTGGTATTGGCGCGGGTCGTAGCCGAGCAGGCACATGGAACAGACATCCGACCCGGCGGTGTAGCCGGGCGGCGTGGTGTGCGCCCGGCCGACGCGACCGGCCTTGGCCAGCGCATCGGTGTGCGGGGTGTGCGCGGCCTCGAACGGCGTTTTACCGCCGAGCTCAGCGATGGGAAAGTCGGCCCCTCCGTCGGCGATGATGACTGCGTATTTCACGGGCCAAGAGTAGCGGGGAGCACCGCTGGATTCACGGGCCGACGCCCACGAGTTTGAGAAGGCCGGCAATGACGATCATCCCGAGCATCGTGACGATTGTTCCGATCGGAACGATGACACGGCTAGCGAAAAAGAAGGCCAGAACGAACGCAATCATCGAGGCAATGCGACCACCATCGGACATTGTGAAGTTGCGATACCCTGACGAAAAGTTGGCGAGGATCCTTGAGCCATCCAGCGGCGGCAGCGGCAGGAGATTGAACAGGCCCAGAGCGATGTTCAGCATCGCTCCGACTCCCGCGAAAATAGCAATCTTTGGAGCGATCAGGGTTCCACCCTTTAGTACCTCGAAGAGTTGCTCCCTAAACAAGTCGATCTCCGCGGTGCTCATGGTTGCAATCGCCACCCCGCCAACGACGATGCAGATCGTGGCGATCAGGAAGTTCATCAGCGGGCCCGCGAACGCCACCCATGCCTCCGCGTATCGCCCCTTCATTCGGCTCGGATCGATGGGCATGGCGCCCCATGCGATACCCAGCAACGCGAGCATCACGAGACTCTGAACTCCCATGTGGACAATGGGATTGAAGGTCATGTGACCGGTTTGGATCGGCGTCTGATCGCCTCGCCCGATCGCGGCCCATCCGTGCGCCAGCTCGTGAAACATGATGGAGATGACCATCCAGAACAGCCATGCAGCAACGAAGGCGTACCCGCCCATCTCGTACGCGCCAGAGGCCCACCAGCCGCCAAACATGGTCGTCTCCCAAAGAAAACGCCACGCGAAGCGTGGCGGTAGTGAACGAGAGGATATTCAGTGCGAAGCGATTACTGCTTCACGCCCGAAGCGACCGGCTTGTTGGCACGAGGCGAGGCATGAACCTGGGTGACGCCGGTCTTGGAGGCGAGCGACTTGCTCACCGCCTGGTCGCAGATCTGGTCGAACACCTTCGGATCGCTGATGGCGATCTCGCTGAGCATCTTGCGGTTGAGCAGGATGCCGACTTGCTTGAGGCCACTGATGAACTGGCTGTAGCGGCAGTTCCGCATGCGGCACGCGGCGGTGAGGCGGGTGATCCAGAGGCGGCGCATGTTGCGCTTCAGGCGGCGACGATCGCGGAACTGATAGACGCCGGCGCGGATGATCGCGTACTCAGCCTTGTACTTGCTCTTGTGGCCGGAGCCGTAGTAGCCACGGGCCTTGCGAAGAATGCGCTTGCGGGCCTGGGTACGTGCGGCGCCTTTTTTGACTCTGGGCATTGCGGAAACTCCGTCGTGCGTCCGAACGGGGCGAGCTTTTTCAAATGGGCTCGCTTGTGGCCCGGCGGACTAGGGGGGAAAATACATTGCTACGTGGCACATGGCCACAGAGCACATTTCAGACGAGCATCACGACCCAGGGCTTGAATGTGCCCTGTGGCCATGTGCCACGTTCGATGTTTCTACGCCTTCTTGACGCCATACTTCAGGCCGGCCTTCACGCGGGCCGCGCGGCCGGCGGCCTGGGTGGCCTTGCGCTGCGCGGGGGTGGGGCTCTTGCGAAGGGCGGCGCGAGTCTGGTCGCGGCCACGCAGGCGACGGAAGAGCAACTTCTCGAGGCGCTTGGCCTCGGGGTTGGACATCATCTTGTCGGTGCGGAGGCGGCGCAGGCGCTTGGAGCTCTTGCTGGAGCGCAAGTGCTTGCCGAATGCACGGTTGTGGCGAACCAAACCGGTCGCGGTCAGACGGATCCGCTTCAAGCTGGACTTGTGGCTCTTGTTCTTCTTCATGCGACCAATACCTCGCCTGCTTGGGTGCGATTCCATCGACACTCAGGGCGTGTCGAAGTCCGGACGGGCGCAGGCAAGGCCCGGAGCCGGGTCGAGAGGGTAGGCGGGAAAGAGATGATCGCCAAGCGGCTGATGGAAAAATGCCAAATGCGAGCCGAACGGGCTGTTTTTCGAGGGCTGGCCGCCGTTCAGGGAGAGAGGAAGACGTCCGACTTGCCGGTCGGGACTTCGTTGCCATGCAGGGGCTCGGCCCGCGTCGGGTTCTGGAGCTTGGAGACGATCTCTTCCAGCGTGCGGGGGAGCCAGATGTTGTCGCCATCGGCGAGCACGGGGGTGGGCATCCAACGAATACTGCGGTCGCTGAACATGACGTTCTGCCCGCGGCCTGCGTGGTTGTCTGAGTTGGCCAGCGGGTTGATCCACTCGTTTCGCATGGCGCGGACGATGACGGGAGAGCGATCGGCGACCAGAACGAACGGAACATCCGCGTGCGACATGTTCACGCGATCGGACGTGAACATGTTGCGATAGCTGTAAGAGATGGCGTCGGAGTTGGACCAATCGACGGCATCCGAAGCGGGCTGGCCGCGGCACGCGGTGGCATTGCCGGGACAGGCAAGATCGCCAGCGACGGCGTATTTCACCTTGAGGAGCGTGAAAAGATTGGCGGAGTTGGACTGCTCGGGACGACCGATGTTCCACCATCGGGAACCGGCTTTGGAGTCAGATGCAAGCGGCAGGGATTCCTTGTAGTCGTTGGCGTACGAGGAGAACCCATTGAAGGCGTTGACAAGACCGGCCTGGCAACCGGCTTGTTGCGACATGCCGCGAACCGCACCGACCATCGGTGCGATCACGGCGGAGGCAATGAGCAGGAGCGCGGCGACGGAGATCAGATCGCTCCAGCGGAAGTTAATGGGCCCGCGGCCCTCGACGGGGGTCATCGCGAAACGCTTCTGGCCTGAGTCGATCGTGGACTGCACGCTCGCGAGGGTGCGAGCGACGAGCACATCGCGCTCGGTGGTAGAGACGGAGACGTTGAGTCTCGAGAGCATCGCCGCGTGCGTGCTGGCGCGAGCGCGAACGCTGGCGGGGCACTTGGCGGGATCGAATCCGGCGGCGACGAGCGCTTCGAGAGCATCCTCATCGCGGGGCGAGAGGTCGTGGACATCCTCGGAGCGGCGAGCCCAGGCGACGCGCACGAGCGTGGCATCGATGAGCGATTGGTCGCAGACGGGCATCGGGCCGCAATCGAGCAGCCCGAGCATCATGGTGCATCGCTCGGCGCGAGCGCGAAGATCGGCGTGGACCTTGGAACAATCAAACCCCGCGTCAGCGAGCGCCTCCATCGCCTGCGCATCCTGCGCGCACAAGTCGTGCGAGTGGCCGAGAGCGTCGTTGAATGGGTGTGAGTTCATGCGTCTGTTGCGGGGTCGGAGTCGGGTGATTGCTCGCGGCTGAGCTGCTGGAACTTTTTCGAGAACGCCGCGACGGCGGAGTGCAGGCGGGACTTGACGGTACCGAGGGGGATCTCCAGCGAGTCGGCGATCTGGTTGTAACTCATTCGTTGGAAGTAAGCCAGAAGCAGAATCTCTCGCAAGCTCCAGGGAAGTTCATCCACCGCACGCTGCACCAGCAGGTTGCGCTGCGAGTCCATCAGATTCTGATCAGGCGAGGGGACATCGATCTCCATCAGGTCCACGAAGGTGCGGGCTCCGGAATCGGAACCGTTCCCCCCTCCCCCACCACTGATCGGTGCGGAAAGGTCAAGGGTCTTGCGACGCGCACTTCTACGCAGGGCGTCCCGGGCCTTGTTCGCCGCGATCGTAAAAAGCCACGGCTTGAACCTCCGAGAAGTATCGAAGGTGTCGGCTGAAAGGTGAACCTGGAGAAAGGTTTCCTGGAATGCGTCCTCAGCGACGGCACGGTTACCGGCCAGACGGATCAGGAACCGGATCAAATCGTCATGGTGGCGGCGTACCAACTCCTCAAACGCCGCGGCATCGCCATCGCGGTACTTCTGCACGAGCTGTTCGTCGGTGGTGGTGCTCAAGTGCAGGTCCGGGAAAACAACAGGCCAGATGTGGCCGCTGCGGGTGAGTGGAAGGGGTGGAGAGGGATCGGTCCGGAGGAGCTGTTTCGGCCAGTGTACGGCGAATGCTCATATAGTGTTTGCCCGGAAGCGTGCAATCCGGAGATCGGCAGGTTCTGGGCCCAAGGAGTTGGAAGATGGAACGGGCATTTGGAACAACCGTTGGTGATCGCTAGCATCTGGGCTTCATTGGCCGCCTTCCGTCGGGAACAGTTCCGGCCGGGGGTCTGGGTGCGGCCAGAGTTGGGCGGCACGGGCCGCATGGACTTGAACCCGGCCCCGGGCGCACAACCGCCGAGGCCAAAGGACGCTTGACGCATGGCGGTTCCAATCAGCCAGATGTGGACGGTCGCTTCGTATGTGGTGACCCAGAAGCTCAAGCGCAACAAGCGGTATCCGCTGGTGATGCAGCTTGAGCCGCTGTTTCGTTGCAATCTGGCGTGCGCCGGATGTGGCAAAATTCAGTATCCGCCGCACATCCTGAAACGCCAGCTCACTCCCGAGCAGTGCTGGAAGGCGGCGGAGGAGTGCGGCGCGCCGGTCGTCGCGATTCCAGGCGGCGAGCCGCTGCTGCACCCGCAGATCAAAGAGATCATCGAGGGGTTGGTTGCGCAGAAGAAGTACGTCTATTGCTGCACCAACGCGCTGCTGCTGAAGCAGAAGCTGGAAGAGGGGATACTCAAGCCGAGCAAGTACCTCTCGTTCAGCGTTCACATGGATGGGCAGGAGGAGCACCACGACTTTGCCGTCTGCCGCGAAGGAACGTTCAAGACCGCGCTGGAAGGCATCAAGCTCGCGATCGAGATGGGCTTCCGCGTGACCACGAACACGACGCTGTTTGATGGCGCGGACCCGAACTCCGTGCGGGCGTTTTTCGATGAGATGATGGCGCTGGGGGTGGAAGGTGTGATGGTCAGCCCCGGATACGCGTATCCGAAGGCGCCGGATCAGAAGACATTTATGCGTGAGCGCGAGAACACGCGCAGCTTCTTCAAGATGCTGCTCTCGAACCGGAAGAGCGCGTGGAAGTTCAACCAGTCGCCTCTGTTCCTTGAGTTCCTCATGGGCAAGCGCGAGTACGAGTGCACGCCGTGGGGCCTGCCGACGTACAACATCTTCGGCTGGCAGAAGCCCTGCTATCTGCTCAACGATGGCTACGTCGATTCCTTCAAGGAGCTCATCGAGGACACCGAGTGGGAGAAGTACGGCCGGGCTAGCGGCAACACCGCGTGCCAACAGTGCATGGTGCACTGCGGCTATGAGCCATCGGCGGTTGACCACACGTTCTCATCCTTCGGCGGGCTGTTCGCGACGGTGAAGTCGATGCTGATGTCCTCGTATGTGGACGCGGAGCAGGCGACGCTGCTGGCGGAAGAGGCAAAGAAGCCGCATGGGCCGCTGGTTCAATTGGGGATTAGTGCGAAGAAGACTGACAAGACAAGAACGATGGAACCCGCGGGCGTCGCCTGACGCTACACAATGGTTCCGATCAGTCGCTCCATACGCACATCGCGCTCGGGCGGAAACCGTTTCAATCCCTCCGCACGCAGCGCGGGCGCGTGCCGTGCGACGTAGTGGTCGAACACCTCCCGCGTAGAAAACACGTACTGCGTCATGACGCGCGGCTTTCCCGCGGTATCCGGGTCCAGCCGCACAATCATCGCGGAGTGTGCGCCGCCTTTGACCACTTGATCGACGTGGCCGTCTTCGAGCCAACTCACGTACTCATCTGCGACGGCGGCACTCGGAAGCGTGGCAATGACCATGTAGCAGATGCGGCTCATGGGAGCACGGTAGCGGTCTGTGAAGCGTCGGGCGTGGAGGTGCCGATCCGCATGACCGTCAGAGAGCCGGTGCGGCCGTACACATCGACTTCGGCGAGTGCAACACGGTCGAGTTCGCCAGCGGCGGTCTGGCGATCAATCGCGATGTGGCCGCCTGTGACTTCCGCTGCTCCTGCGACGACGCGCATCGACCAGAGACCACCGTATCGTGTCCAGAGTGTCCAACGGCGCATGGGTTGCGGCGAGTCGGACCCGGACCACCGCAACACGATCTGCTCCGACGATTCGGCAGGAATGTCCAGACGGGGTGCGATGGGGCGGGAGCCGCGTGCGAGCCACTTCATTTCTGGCGGGAGTGATGGCTCGGCGTAGGGCCCATGGGCGAGAGCGTCGGCAATGCCGGCACGGTTCTGCGTGAGGGCGACAGCACTGAAGTGGATATTTCCCGCCGCGCCGGAGCGGAATCGCTCGCGGGCAATCGTGATCTGATTCAGCACTTCTTCGCGAGCCCAGACCTTCTGGCCCTCGGGCTTCTCCCCCACTTTGCTGGTGAAGTTGCCGACGAGGATGGGACGCTGCTGCGAGCGAAACGAGTTGCCAAGCCACCAATCCAGCAGCTGTGCATGTGGCTGCGGCGAATCGATCTTCCAATACAGTTGCGGTGCGAGGTAGTCCACCCACCCGCTGGTGATCCAGTGGAGCGAGTCGGCGTACAAGCTCTCGTACGCATCGAAGCCCTTGACGCCCTTGGGATGATCGGGTCGCCAGATACCGAACGGGCTGATGCCGACGCGGACCCATGGCTTCTCGCGGTGGACTTCGTCGTAGACGCGATGGACAAATGTGTTGATGTTGTCGCGCCGCCAGTCCGGGACCGTGAGCGTGCCACCCGCCGCGGCGTATTTCTCGTACGCGGGATGGTCCGCGAACGGAACATCTTTCTTCGGATACGGGTAGAAATAGTCGTCGAAGTGAACACCGTCGATGGCGTAGCGGCGCACAACATCGAGGATGACGCGGAGCGAATGCTCGCGGGCTTCGGGCTCGCCGGGGTCGAGCCAGAGTTCCTTGTCGAGTTGCTTGACGAGTTCGGGGTGTGCGATGCTCACGTGTGTGGAACAGCACGGACTCTTCGCGGTCGTCTGGCGGGCTCGGAATGGATTGAACCACGCGTGGAGTTCGATGCCGCGGGCGTGGGCGGAGGTGATCCACTCTGCGAGTGGATCGAAACCCGGCGAGAGGCCCTGCGTGCCAGTGAGGTACTCAGTCCAGGGTTCGAGCTCGGAAGGATAGATCGCGTCGCACGACGGACGGACCTGAAGGAAGATGGCGTTGAGGTTCAGTCGCGTGGCGGTGTCGAGGATGCGTGTCATCTCGGACCGCAACTGCTCCGGCGCAAGACCTGGCTTGGAGGGCCAGTCGATGTTCGCGACCGTCGCGACCCACATGCCGCGATACTCGCGGCGCGGCTCGGGGGGATACGGATCGCCATACCCGCCGACAGATGCGCAACCACCCGCACACGCGATCGCGAGCAGGACCGAGAGCAACGCCATGTACCGAAAGTTCATCCCGTGCGCATCCGTGCGAAAGTGGCTTCAACAGCCCCCCACCACCCACTCCCAATCCAGCCGTCCGTGGCCGGTCACGATAACCTCATCGGGCTTCCTGTGCTTGCGCCCGTACCCCCAGCCCCGCCAAATCCCCCGGGATGAGGCCGGGAACCTGCGAGGTCGTGCAATCCGCAGGACGCTTGCTCGTTTGGCTTTGGTCAAGAGGTGCCTTTGGAAGACGCTCACGGACGAACGCCCGATTCTGGCGGTTCTCCCGATCACCCGGCTCCCCACCCCGATCTGCCTCGTCTGCTGACGGAGGCCGGAAACGGGGATGAGCAGGCCTGGCGGGCGATCGTGGACCTGTATGCGCGGCGTGTGTATGCGCTGGCGCGGTCGCGTCTGGGTGGTTCGGATCGTCGCGGGAGCGGTGGCAGGAAGCATGGGCGTGGGTCGAGTTCTGGTCCGTTTGACCAGGGGCACGACGCCGCCGAGGAGGTCACGCAGTCGGTGTTTGTCACCATCGCTTCCAAACTCGGTGCTGGGGCGTACACGGAGCAAGGGCGCTTCGAGTCGTGGCTCTTCCGCGTGGCGATGAACCGCATTCGTGATGAGGTCCGTCGGCTGAAGCGGCACGCGGAGCCGACGGATCCGGAAGCGTTCGCGTCGGTGGCGGATAGTTCGGCAACGGATGTGGCGAGAACGACAGATGACGAGCAGGACCAATCCGTGCGGCTGCTGCGAGGAGCGATGGAAAGACTGTCGGATTCCGATCGCGAAATTGTTGAACTCCGGCACCACGCCGGAATGAGCTTCAAGCAGATGGCCGAACTGATGAACGAACCGCTTGGAACTTTGCTGGCGCGGCACCACCGCGCGCTCAAGAAACTGAAGGAACTGATCACCGCGGGCGACCCTTCGCTCGCTCCCACTGGGGACCACACATGACGAACAATCCGAACAACTTCAGCGCAATGGGCACCGATCCCGATGGCCTGCCGCAGATGGATGCGGAACTGCTGTCGCTGGCGGCGGAGCTGGACATGCTCGGGGCGGCGGATCGCGCGGCATCGCCGTCCGGCTTCGAGGATCGCATTCTGCAGGCGACACTGGCGTCGCTGCATGGTGTGGAGCCGATAGCGGCGCAGGTGGCGGAACTTGGCGCAACGGATCGGCACGCGGCACCGAATCAACTGGAAGATCGGGTCTTTGCGGAAAGCGTGGCGACATTGCGCGAGGCCACGCCGATCGCGGTGTGTACGCCGATTCTGCGACACACTGGGCACGAAGATCGCCCGGGCGATCGCCATGTTCGCGTAGTACGTCGCGCATGGTGGGCGAATCAATATGTGCGGCTGGCCGCGACGGTGGTGCTTGTGGCGGGTGTTGGGCTGATGATTCGTTCGGCGCTGACACCCGATGGCTCCAAATCTGAACTTACCGCGGATCAGCGCGTCACACGCGATCTGGACCTGCTCTTTGCGGTGATCGATAATCGCACATCCGGAAGTGACTCCACCGAGAGTCCCTCCGGCACCGTGTCGGACCCGGAGGAACTCACCAAGTTTCTGATTGAGGGGGCCGCGTCATGATGAGCACATTTCGAGGCATATTCGCGCCGCACACGCGTGGGATTGGTCTGGTTGCTGTCGCAGCAATACTGGCATGCGCAGGACTTTCTCGTGGCCAGACGCCCACGCCAAAGACGGAAGAACCGCCCCAGGCGGATGCATCTCATCCCGGCGAGAAGCGCTCGCCCGCCAGCGATTCTGAACTCCGCAAACGCGGGCGCGAGCTGCTGGTCAGGGGAATCGAATCCCGCAAACGCGAGCTCGAAGCGATTGAGAAGGCGCTGCAACTCATCGAACAAGGTAAGACGTGGGAAGAGATTCGCACGCTGGTGCCGGAGCTCCCACGCTTTGGCGTACGCGGGGAGGAGCGAGAGCGTTGGGGTGGTGGACGGCAGCAGGGTGGAGATGATCTCAATCGCCTTGGAGCGCCGGGTGGAATGCCGCAGGGCGATGGCAAGGGAATGGGGCCGGGCAACAAGTCGTCGGACCCGCCACATGTGCTGACGGAAGAGGAACGGACGACCGTTCGTGAAGTGCTCGCGGCGACCGCGGGACAGGACACCGTCAACCGCTTGCGCGAACTGGAAAAGACGGACGCGGCGAAGGCCGATCAGCAGTACGCACGCTCGCTGGATCGGATGCGATTCCTTATCGACCTGCGGAAACGCGACCGGCAAATGTTCGACCTCAAGGCCCAGGACATTCGCCACAGTTTCGAGGCGGGCGCACTTGCTCGCTCGATCGCCGATATTGACAAATCGCCCGCGCCAGACACGGCGCTGCGGCAGCGCAAAGTCGAACTGCTCCGGGCTGCGCTGCTTGCGCAGTACAACATTCGAACGCAGATCATGCGGCGGGATGTTGAAAGATCCGCCGATCGCGCAGCGGAGATGACCAAGGAAATCGAGAAGCGGCCCGCCGCGGCTGCTGAAGTTGTGAACAAGAATGTGCTCGATTTGATCGAGCGCGAGCATCGACGGCGCGAGCGAGCGGGTAGCGAGAACGGGCGCGGTGATCGGCATGGCAATGATGGAAAACCGCCGGAGCCGCAGCAGAAGCAGTAGATTCAGTCGACTTGATCAGGAAACGATCGAGCCGGGTGCGATGTCCGCGTCCGGACGCAGCACGATCACCTTGCGCTCTGTCGTCGCGGCCGTCGCGGCGTCTTTGGGGATGTCGCTGGCAGCCAGCAACATGCCGCGGGATTCCTCGCCGCGGATTTTGCGGGGGGCGAGGTTCGCCACGATAATGATGAGGCGACCGACGAGTTGCTCTGGGGTGTAATAGCCCTTGATGCCAGCGCAGATCTGTCGGGGCGTACCGGAGCCGTCGTCGAGTTGCAGGCGGAAGAGTCGGTCCGCGCTCGGGTGATTCTCGGCGACCAGAATACGTGCGACGCGCAGATCAACCTTGGCGAACTCGTCAAAGGTGATCTCGGGTTTGCTGCTGGACTGCGGTGCCGTTGCCGGGGCGGAGGGGACCGCCGGTGCGATCGGTGCGGGAACTGCGGCGGCGGGATGGGTCGCGGGCTGCTCGGACATGTGGGCCTCGGATCGTGGAATGCGTGGCCGCGCGGCGTTGCGCGGGAGCCGAGTGTACGCAGCGGATTCACCCCGCCCGCTTGCCCGGCGCGGTCGGATGACCAGTTGTCGCCTCCGGGGCCGACGGAGCGTTGGTGTCCTTCTTGTCGTTTGGTGGTGAAGCAGGTGCGCTCGGATCGTTCACCCACGCACCGGAGCGCCACAGCGGGCGAGAGGCACTCACGCCAAAGGTCGCGGGAAGTTCCGAAGGATCCAACTCGCGGAGCGTCGCGCCGGCATCGGCGATCAGTTGACCCGCCCAAGAGCGCTGCTGGCCGCTGAGCAAGCTTGACTCGGTGCGAATATGCCCGACGAGCTCGCCCGGCGGAAGCGTGGGGCCGGGCGTTCCCTTGCATGTGGGGCAGAGATGCACACCGGCCGCATCTTTCACGGAGCGATGGCCACGACACTGCGGGCAGTTGGGCCACTCGTCGATTCGACGGCGAACCTGAGCGGCCCCACCGACGCCCGGAAGCAGCAGCTTGTCGCACTTTTCGAGCAGGTCGCCGACGCCCGGTTTTTCTAGCAGTTTTTCAGCGCGCCGGCCCTCACCGATGCGGACGAAGCTGAGCATGGTCGCCAGGTCGAACGCCGCGGGATCTCGGGAAGCCGTCGTGGATTTGATGCGGCGCATGTCGGGCGTGCCCTCCGGAGCAAGCGTCTCGGCCAGAGCGGTGAGCCAGCGTTTCTCATCGTCGCTCTCAGCAATCGCGGCGAGCGCGAGGCACACGTTGCCGCCGAGCTGCGGATCGGGAACCTGCGAGCGTTTGTCGATCTCATACGCGAGTACATACAACTGACGCGCCAGGCGACGGTCCACATCGTCGGGGGATTCCGAAGCGATCTCCTCGCCGAGCAGGAAATACTCACGCGGGGATGAAGGAGAGAGCGACTCCAGCCGTCGAGTCATGCCCGCGATTCGGTTGCTCCCGACGCCGAGACGGATGCCCGGGCCCTGGTCCTGTGCGAGGGCCAGCGAGGTGAGCAGCACGCCGGCCGTGAGTGCGATGGAGCGAAGGATGCTCATTGCGACACCTCACCGAAGCGGAGCAACCAGAGTCGCGCGATCGCCTGCTCCGTCACGGTCATCTGCGCGAAGATGTGCGGAGCTTCGCGGCGCAGCTTGGCCATGTCGGCGATGATGGCCACCGCACGGCTCGCCTGCGCCGGACGCTCTGCGCAAACGATATATCCAAACATCTCCGCAATGCTCACCTGCTCTCCCGCAAACGCCTGCAGCGGGCCAGATGCAATCTGCTGGCGGCTGCGGCGGCGGCGCTCGATCTGATCAAGCGATGCCGGTGCCTGGTCCGGCGGGGGCAATCGCTCCGCCTCCATGCGCCAGAGTTTGTACAGTTGCCCGGCGCCTCGCACGCAGCGCTCCGCGGCGTTTTCTTCGGGCGGGCCGGAATCAGCGCCGGACATTGAGAGATACGACTCAGCAATCATCGAGCTCGCCTGATCGATACCCGCCTGCGGCCCCTGCCCTGCGAGCAGGCCCAGAAGGCGATCCACGAGCGCGCGCCGTGTGGCGAGTTCCCAGTCCGGATCGCCCACTTTGGGGAGGACCGCCTTGGAGACACGGGCCATCGTGTCCGCGACGCTTTGCACTTTGGGGGCCACTGGCAACTCATCGAGCATCGCCTGCACAATCGCCGGATCATCTGCGAACTTCATCACCACGCGCTGCGCTGCCAGTCGGACCTGACCCGGCGAGCCGAAGCACGCGGCCTCGGCGAGCACCGACGCATCCAATCGCGTGAGCGGCGGCTGGAGCGCTTCGGCCTCGATGAGTCGCTGCATGCGCACCGGAATGTTGCGTTCGGCCTTGAGATACTGCTCACCCCACGGCCCCTCGCCGGGAGTTGCCTGAGCCGGCGCGGATTGATTGGCGAGCTTGCCGCCGCGAGGGGGCGGTGGAGTGGCCGCAGGTTGCGGAAGCATGATGTGCGGCGTGCCCGCGCCAGAGCCGATGGCACGAATGGCCGCGGGGATGCGCTCGACATCATCCAGAATCCGCGTCGCGCTGCTCGGATCACCAAGCCAAATACGCCGCGCGGCCTGATTGATGCGAACCGCAACAACAACGCGAGCAACCTCGCCAAGTTCATCATTTGACGCGGGTGCGAAATATCCCCCACGTGCAATGCTGCGCCACTGCTCGAACGCCTTGTCCCGCTGCTCGGTTTTCACAAGTCCCCAGACACGGGCGTATTGCGTTCGCAACTGAGCGCGATCATCTGGAGTTGCCGTGACCGAGAGTTGCATGGTCGCGTCGACACCCTCCGCGCTCGACTTCCCGGCGAGCACGCCCGTAAGCACACGGAGGTCGGCACTGGAGATGCGCGGATCGTTGAACCATTCGAGCAGACGATCCCGAGCGGCACCGGCGGCACGCCACTTGATACGGGTGGCGAGAATCTCAACCGCCTCAAACGCCGCTTGATCCGCATCGGGCTCGGTGCCGTTGAGCAGAATCTGCTCCAGACCGTCCACCAACAGTCGCTCTTGTTCGTCCGCTTCACTGGCAACCGCAACAATGGCGTCCGACCATCGCTTCATGGCCTCTGCGCTGACTCTCGGAGCATTGGAATCGGCCGCGGTCTGCACTGGACTGCGCGGGGCGACGAGTCGCAGAGGCATGCGCCGAAGCGCTGCCTGCGCCCCACCCTCAAAGCTGAGTATCCCGACGCTCCGTCCCGCACCCATTGAATCGTTGAGAGCTTGCGCCACTCCGGCCGCAAGCGGACGCGGCAATCCGCGCTCTGCTGAGAGTCGCGTCAGCGTGCCCACGGACCACGCACCGGGCCAGACCGCATCCGCCGAGAGCTGGCCTGCTTCGACAGGCGGAAGCTTGGCACGACGAGAGAGTTCCGCAAGTGCGGCCTCGAACTCCGGCTTGTCGCTGAGCACAAACAGAAACTCAAGCACCGCGTCATCCGCCGCGCGCCGCTGGCCGACATCAAATCGCGGCCACCAATCCGCAAGCACGGCCACTGCTTTGCTGAACGCGGCGAGGCCCGTCGCCGGGTCGCTCTTGGCCCGCGCGGCCGCGCCGCGCAGGTCTCGGATGATCATTCCGGCATCGGCAAACTCGGTGCGTGAGAGGACCGGTTTGGAAGCGGCAGCGGGCTTCGCACTCTCTTCCGATACGCCGGAGCCCGGCGAACGGGAGGTTGCCGGTGCGTGAGTGGACAGAGCACCTGGGCCATTGCCTGCGGAACCCGAAGGTGCGGAAACCGTGCCAGTTGCAACAGTTGACTCGCTACCGGGTGCTGCAGCGGATGGCGAGCTCGATCCCGGAGTGAGCAGGATCAGTGCGACCACCCCTCCGACCAGAAGAAATCCCGCAACGCCGCAGATGAGCAAGAGCCGCTTCACCGCAGCATTCGGATCCCGATCGACGGCATCTTCGCGGTGATGGGGCGACGCAGAACGAGCACCCATTGGGACATGATCCAATGGCAGCTGTCGAAGGGGGTCGGACTCGATAGAGGAGAGAGATTCGACATTGCTCTGCCGGGCCCCGTCGCTGCGCGAACTGAACGCCGCTGCGCTCGCGTGCCGCTCGATGATCGTCCGACGAACCTCGGAATCCAGCAACTGGGCGGCGGCCGCGTGCAAAGCAAGTCGCACCTCATCCGCTTCGGGCGTGTCGCTCTCGGGGTGTGTGCTCACGCGATCGAGTTGCCGCTGCAGCGCGGCCTCCACGCGGGAACTGGTGCATTCCACGGGCTGGAGGCCGAGCAGGTCCAGTGCATCCGCGTCGGCGGACACATCGAGAAACCTGGGAAGTGGAGATGCGCGCTGCGTCCGTGTCATGGGGTTCCCCCCCCACTGCCCGCGCCGGGCGTGGCAATCGGCGCAACTGTCGGAGGTGCTGCCGCGGGCGGCGTGCCCGGCCCCATCGTTCCATCCAGTTCAACGATTTTCGCACCCCATGGGTCGGGGCCGCCGCCGGGGTACAGAATTAGATGCTCTCGCATGGCGGCTCGCGCCTTGTCCATATCGATCTTTGAGAGCAACCGCATCGTCTGATACTTCGCCTCGAACCACGGATCGGTCGCTGTGGGCACCGCTTGAAGAATCGTGTTCCAGTTCGCGGATGCAACGGCGAAGTCTGCGGCTTGCTCACTTGCGAGTGCGAGGCGGCGCAGCGAAACCTCCGTTCGGGGTTGCACACTGAGGATCGTCCGATCGAGTTTGATGGCAAGGTCGCGCATCTGCGTCTCGCCGGTGCGTGACGCAAGCTCGAGCGCGGCACCGGCCACGGTGGAATACACGCCAAGGCCGCCGGCATCTTTGATCTGCTGTGAGTCCGCGCCGATACGGTCGATGACCTTCACGCCGTATTTCACAACCAGCTGCGCGAGGCGCGTCTGCGTCTGGGCATCCTCCGCACCCGGCTTGTACCGCGCGGAGAAGTGGCGATAGACCAGCCGCTCACCGGCAGCGTGAAACTGACCGCCGGAGTCGGTGGTCGTGAACAATCGCGACGCGGCCGACTCCATCTGGTCCGAGTCGTTCTTTGCCGCTGCAATCTGCAGCTCTCGGAATGTCAGCTCGGCCATGTGCGGCTTGAGATCGAAGTTATTGAAAGATGCAACGCCAGAGAGAATCTTCAAGACCGAATCCGCCCGTGCGATATCCGGCGAAGAGACGCTGAGCAGCGCATCGAGCAACTGCCGCGAACGCACGACAACGCGCTCAACCGCCGGACGGGCATCCTCAACCTTATTTTCAAGCGCGATCTTGCGATCTGCTGTGAGCACTTCTTCGGCCACCCCAACAAAGCGGGTTGCGGCAAAGTCTTTCTCGGCGCCGCGTGCAGCGCGAAAACGGTTGTACAGAATACGGGCGAGCTGGCGGCGCGCCGCTTCATACACGGGCGAATCCTTCGATACAGCGGAGAGCACCTTGAGGGCTTCATCATCACCGAGCGCACCGAGCGACACCTGCATGAGCGTCAGCCGCGGGGCTCTTTCGGATTCCGGATAGTTCTGCAGGAAGAGGGTGATCGTCTGGTTGAGACGCGTCTTCAAGATCTCGGGTGCGGTCGGCTCTTTCGCGGCTTTCTCCAGCGCAAGCACTCCGAGCCAGAGCGGTTCCTCGCCCGCGGCACCCTTGCCGACGAGCTTCCACGCTGCGGTGAAGGCGTCCGCCGCGCCCGTCAGATCTCCGGCAAAGAAGAGCGATCGCCCGTGCATTGTGGCAGCGCGAACACGATCGACCGCGAACTGATCGGCATCGGGCTGGTGGTCCGCCGCCTCGAACATCGAAGCTGCCGCCTTATATTGATTTGCAACCGACGGGTCGTTGGTCGGCTCCTCAGCAGGCGAGATCCGCTGTTCGTGCAGCTTGCGGGCCTGGTCATACGCACCCAGCGCGCGGACATAGAAGACGATAAATCCGGTTTCACCGATCGGCGCAGTGCCGAACTTTGCAACCAGATCGAGCACCTGCCCCACTTCTTTGCGTGCGACCAGATCGCCCAAGGCAATCTTCGCCAGTGCCTCAATCTGCGGCCCGGCGTTTCGTTTGTCCGCTTCCAGAGTGATGACCGCTAGCAGACGTGCCAGCGGCGTTGAAAGCGGAGTGAGCTCCGGGCCACCGCCGTTGCGGTCTGCCTTGCGCGTGCGGCGGATAAAGAGTTCCAGATCACCCCATCGCTTGGCCGCGCCGAGCACTGCAACACGCCGCGGCGCGAGTTGCTCGCGCACCGAGTCGGGTGTCTGCTCGGATTCGGAAACCGCATCAAGCCAGCGCAGGGCCTCGTTATCATTTCCTCGCAATGAAGCGCACATGGCACATCCGACCGCAGCTCGCGCGACGTGCTCGTATTGAAACATGGCACCCTGGATTCGGTCGGGTGTGGCGGGGCGTCCGCTGCCGGAGTTCAGCAGCCAGCCGAAGCATCGCGCTGCGTCAACCGCGGGCTGATCTGCTTTGGTGATCGTCGCGAGGTAATAGTGCGACCACCCAGCGAAGTAAAACGCAAGCGATCGCTGGCGGCGGGCGTCGGACAACTCCGCGAGGGCCTTGTCGGTCGCTTCGCCAGTCTGCTCCACCTTCTCATACGTGTCCACGCGCCGATGCGCCTTGGCCGCGATGTCGCCGAACTGCGTCACAAGTCCGCGAAAGACCTTCTCCGCCTCCGCGAGTTCCTCCGGCGTCGCTAATCGCAGTCGCTGCCGTTCGGCGATCTCCTCCGCGCGGATATACACGGCTTTGCCCAAGCTCAGTCGCAGATCAAATGAGTCCGCATCCGGCACTTGCGCAAGCAACGTACGGGCCTTCTCCTCCCACAACTGTCGCTCCGAGGATGTCTGCGCCGCGCCGAGCAGGTCAACGTATATTCGGCTGAGCCGCTCCGCGGGCTGGACCCGCACATCCTTTGGTGTGGCCGCGAGTCGCTTCTCCAATAAGTCTGCGAGCAGTCGCTTCAAGCCAAGCCGCTCCAAGTATGACTCAACGGCCTGCTCCGGCACCGCTACCGGTTCATCGTCCGCTTCCTGCGCCTTCGCAACAGAGGTCGCGAAGAACATCGCGAGCAGTAGCGCGGCGAGCGCGATCGGCGAGAGTATTCCGAAGTTGCGACGTGGCTCAATCAGGTTCAGCCCCCATTCCCTTCCGGCGGTTTTCCTGTCGCATCTTTGGTTGCAGGGGCAGCGGGTTCCTTCGCCGTGTTCTGCTTGCGCGGGTCGAGGATCGGCTTGATCTCGCGCAGACGTGCCCACCCCGATGCGTTGGAGCGTGGGTAGCGATCCAGGAGCTCCGCCTTGAGGGCCGCCGCGCCGGCCTCGTCACCGAGTTCGTGAAGCATCACCGCCGCCTCGGCCAGCGCGATGGGCGCGATATATGACGAACCGCGTGCAAAGCGCGAGGGTACGTGCAGCAGTTGAATGATTCCCTGCCGCATCATGTCCGAATCCGGCTCGCGGAGCAACGATCGGCCCATTGCCATGCGGCACCAGCACTCCGTCCACGGGTCGATATCGCGCTGCTCCAGCCGACTCTTGAGATTCGCCCGCCCCGCCTGGCGCTGCTGATCGTTGCCAACGCGGGCCTGCACGATGTCCGCCACCAGCCGCACGGCTTCGTTGTTGCTCGTCACCGGGCCGAGTTCGGGCGATAGTTCCGCCTCGAAGCGGGCGGCGGCGCGATACAACATCGCCAGTTCCGCCGTGGTTGTGTCCGCGCTGCTGTATCGGCTCCACTCATCGCTCGCCACCGCTGCGTCCAGTGCCGCATCGTGCAGGAAGATCGGCGGCGTGCTCAAGATCAGCCCCGTGCGCGACTCAACCACTGCGGGTGCATCGAATCGTCCACCGATCCAGCCAAGCGTTGTATCGCTTCCAGCACCAATCGCTCCGCCGCGTGCCTGCACCCAATCCAGCCACGCCCAGACCGCGGGCAGGGTCGCGCCGCGTTTGAGCCGGCAGCGAAGCTGCCCTTCGAACACCACGGCCGCCGTCGGCCCGAACATGCCGCGTTCTTTGGCGGCCAGCGCGTCGAGCATGGGCTCAGCAGCGGGAAAGTCGCCGCGTTCCAGCCGCATTCGGGCCCGCCAAAGATCAGCGACGGCTTCGAGTTGCTTGGTCGCCGCCGCGCCCTGCTCGCCGTGGACTTCGCGCACGCGGTCCCAGCCGACGATCTTGGGGACGCCGCCGATGGTGATCGTGATTCCTTCCGGCCCGACCTTCGTCACATCTCCGGCGATCGGGTCTTGCTGGCCGCGCAGTGTGACCTGTGCATCCGCGCTGTTCGAGGTGCTTGCGACGCTGGCTCCACTCGCCGCCATCATCCACAGCATCCGCATGACAGCGGGGCGTACAACATCGCGGCGGGCGGAGCGGGGAAGAGCGGTCCATCGCATCGGGGAGCGGGCCTCACTTGGTACCGGGCACATGGATGTACGTTCCACCGGAGTCGGACGCGATCTTGCGCATGACTTCTTCGCCGGATCGCTCCACAAGGGTAATGCAGTGGATGGGAATCTTCCGGCTGCCCACGTTAACCGCCTGGATGCGCAGTGCGACAGACGGATCAAACTCCCCGTCGGTCATGAAATAGATCGCATCCGGCGCGGGCTTCATCTGGAATGCCAACTCGAACGCGCCCCACGGCTCGGTGCCGCCGAAGGCGTGCAGATTGCCGATGCGATCCGCGGCCCAGCGTTTGCCGGTGTCTTTGGCGATGATCCACTTGGTGTTGTCCGGGTTGATCGGCACCGCCCCGGAACTGAAGAAGAACACGTAGAACTGCATGTGCTCCAGCAGCGCCTGGATGGAAGTCGTCAACTCCGCTTTCAGCGAACGCAGCCGCTTGCCGTTGGCCATGCCGTGCTCATCCCAGTCCATTGATCCTGAGATGTCGCAGATATAAAGGAACCGCGATCCCTTGGCCTCCACGCCGAAGAAGCTCGCGCCACCGTTGCCCGAGCCGCCCGAGCCCAATCCCTTTCCATCACCAATGTCCCCGCCGCCCGCGCCGCCCAATCCGCTCTCGATCGGGCCCAGCCCGGCGCCAGCGCCCGGCGAATCCATGCCGCCGGAACCCTCCGCGACGCCCGCGCTGGGCAACTCCGGCACTTCCTTCTCCATCACGCTTGGCGCCAGCGCATCCAGCGGCGCGGAATCCATGATGCCCGTGAGCTCTCCCTCGCTGGTCGCCGTCATCGTGTAGTCACCACCACCCGACCCGCGCGAGCCCATCCCCGCCACGCCGACCGTCACAAGCGCGGCCGACAGCACAATCAGCACATGGATCAACATCGAGAGCACCAGCCCTACCGAGGAGACACTGATGACCCACCGAATGAGGCGTTCCCCCAGCGGCAGCGGCGGAGCAAGCTCCATATCCGCCGTGCCCAGGGGGGCATCGACCGCGCGTGGCTGGACCGCTTCGCCCCCACCACTGGCCATCGCTGCAATCGGTCGCATCTGGCTCACTCGGCCCTCCGAAACATTCTAAGCACGGACTACCCGCACATACGTGTACCGTCCACCACCCCTGCGCGTTGCCCCCCCTTGTGGCTTTTTCCCCCCCCCCCCCCCCCCCCCCCCCC